>JBGTAD010000071.1:0-13186 GCA_041750055.1 Candidatus Absconditabacterales bacterium
AAAATAGCTCTTTCAAAAATCAATGTTACCAAAACCGTAAAAAAGCCAACACAAAAACCAACACAAAAATCTAAACTATCAAACAAAACATCTGCAAAGATATCTACAGCCATCGTCGAAAAGACAACTCCAACAAAGATATCTCCAACGACATCCAAAAAAACTCCCAAAAAACTAAACGTAAAAAAACCTCTCTCAGCAAAAGCTCTCAAGACATCCGTACCTACATCAACAACAAAAACAACAAAAGCAACAAAACTAAAAGCAACAAAAGCAAAAACCCAAGAATCAAAAACCACAAAAAAAATCGCAACGAAAACTACAGCGAAAATCACAGCGAAAACTACAACAAAAAAAGCTACTAGAAAAAAAATATCATCATAACATATAAACACAATAAAAAGCTTCTACTTGTCAACATATCATGCATAGAACTATTCAGCGTATTCGCCACACCTATCAAAAACACAAACGCACCATTCATTCTTTGATCATGGTGAAGGTTTTGATCGTCACGATGATCATCATGACAACTCAAGCTCAGAGACAATCACGAGCACAGTCTGTCTCTACAGCATTATGAATATCAATTGTCAACTCATACTCTTGATCCATCCATCTTATCACAGATACCATGATATATTCATGAGGATATTGGTATTATTCTGGTGACATCATTGATATAGAACACTCAGTATCTACAGGATCAGTCCAATTATGAATATCCTGAGATAGTATCACATCAGGCATCATTGGACCTCTTTCATATCCAGGCAGCTGAATAAGTTCAATTATCTTATCTACTAATACTTGAGTCATCCATATTCAGACACGGATGATCAAAGATAACCGAGAGTTTGTACTTGGTCCATCATTCTATTTGATCAAACAAAACCCAGGTCAATCAAGTTCTCAGCAACCTAACATCAATACGCCCATACGTTCCTCTGCTGGTGGATGATGAGCAAGAAGACTAAGAGACTCTAATAATATATGATCTATTTGATCTTTTAGAGGATCATTCGGATCTGTCATGAATACCACATGACTCAATTATTGGTCAGATTGTATTGAAGAAGAACTGAACAAAAACATTCCGTATAAGATCTGCCTACTGGAACAATCATCTGCTTTCAAAAAAAACATCCTCAAACCCAATCTCACTAATAATAGAAACACAAAAGATAGGATATGGTCTGTCAATGAACTATATGCTCAGATTTCTTATCAAGATCGTTTTATACAAAAACATACTCGATTTCGAAAAGCAGTACAACGCATCACAAAAAACAGAAATAATTCAATCGTAAATCGTAGTATGCTCAATCTACAACAAGCCGTACAAGATATATCTACAGAAAGACTATCAAGAATATCGATATCCAAAGAACAACTCATACGCGAGATCAATTACATCATATTCAAAAAAGATTAAAAATAATTGACAAATTACAAAAAAGAATTATGATTATATTGTTCTCGTTGGAGAACAGCATAATTTTATTTCTTATGCTTTGTACAATCTATGCAAAAACAAAACAAAAAAATCTCACTTCTATGAGTGTTAGGAGTGATGTGACTATCAGTAGTAGCTGTATGAATCATGAATTCACAGTCACTATCAGCACTAGACACCAATGTTACTCTCAACATCTCAGGATGAACAGTGAGCATTGGTAGTGCAACAGGATTTAATATCGGTACATTTACTGTATCTAGCACTGCACAGAACGTAGAAAAGCAATTTACATGAATTGCAGAAGCATTCTTTGTAGAAGATCTCAAGTGAGCAGATTCTGGTTATTATACCACCGTATCAGTGACAGCACTATCTGGTGCTAATGGAGTAATTCCTGCTAACAATGTAAGTATCAGGACACCAAGTTTGACAACAGTATTGTTGACAGGTACAGCTAATACTAATGTAGTATTACCTGCTTGATTTACAACATACCAAGCGTTTGCTACACCTATCACCTTCATCAAAAGAGATAGCGCTGCAAATTCTGGTAAAATTGGTAAGTATGGAGCATATCCATTCATCCAAGTTGCAATCCCTGCATTCCAAGCAGTAGGTTCTTATGCTGGTGTATTGACATACACATTGATAGAGAACTAGGAAAACCAATACAGTCAAAATACACAGCATTGATAATAATGAAATGTATAAAATCATGAAAGCTATCCTTCACACTCGGGGGATAGTTTTTTCAACATCTAGACAATATAGACAAAAACGACACTCACGACATCACACGACATCATGACGTACTACCAAACACAAGAAGTATTTTGAGACAGATTTTGATGGTTTTTATACAATTGACTAGTATCTTTATTGTCAATACTCTTGTAATAACAAAAAAAATCTGACATTATACTATTGTAAGTGTCTATATAATCTCAATATAGCTATGACGCATCAGGTATTCCAAGACCAAAAAAATAAACCAAAGCTCATATGATACGTAGCTTTTTTTGTGTTGTCTATATTCCTCAACATCATCAATATCACAAATCAGTCAATTGTCTTTTGACAACAGCTACCTATACATTCTTGAGTAGTATTGTGGCTAGATGCAAACGATATATCGACCTTGACAGTGCTAAGTGGAGATGTTGTATCAGAGTGGAGAGATAAGTCATGAAGCGGAAACCATGCATCTCAATGAGTAATCTGAGAACAGCCAATAGTTATCAACCTGTGACGACAAAACTCCTTGAATTTGGTAAGATTTGACTGATTGAATGATTGGTTCTCAAACAATACCCTTACCGGTTACCTCAAAGAACTAACAATGTATGGAGTGTATCAGGGATCAGTAGGATTATCATCATGATCCAACGCTAGAGTACTCAAAATCTGAAATGATAATGTCAATGACGTATACATCTGAACAAACTCTAATACATGGATAAATCCAAGAGCAAGCGCAGGAGTCAGATACAATTGAAATACCTTTGTGCTCATACAATGACGAGGTTGATCTCCATTGCTCACTACCCTTAGACTCATAGAGTACTATAATTCTGGTACGAATCTACAGAATCTTAGTGTTAATATTTCACAGACACGCTCAAATACCGGCAGCACATCATGATTTCCATGAGCTAACAATTACACCATCAGTAAATATTCAGTCAACACCTTTTTTAGCGGAGATATCGCAGAGCTTATCGTATTCAATAGAGTCCTAACAAGTCAAGAAAGGAATCTCATCACAGACTACCTCAACGCAAAACGACTCCTGTATGGATCAGAATCCCTCATCACAGGACAAGGTACAGGAATATACCAATCCTGACAACTCATCACGTATACCCTACAATATACCACACGCGGACCAGATAACGCATCATGAACAGTAAGCACCGTATTGCCAGCATCTATGGTTGCTATGTCAAGCAATCCGACTCGATCCTCTAGCAGTAATAATACGATCACATGGTCATGAGTATCAATGTTGACAGGCACTACCTGATCAATCATACTAACAGCTCAGATTATATCTGGGTCAGTAGAAAACATATACTCGATTACTGGAACAATATCTGGCACATCAATAGATAGTGACACGAGTAACAATACTGTTATTATAAGTTGAAAAACACTGTATCCAAGCAGTGATTTACGCATCAATATTACTAGTTCAACAGGGGTAGTCAGATGATGAGAGTACGTTTGATATATAGTCGAATATGCCAATAGCTGAAGCAATACGATTGAAAACATATCAATCCAACTTACTCTATTATCAGGATTAGTATACAATAGCTCTTCGGTAATCCCAAACACTAGTTGACTTAATGAATTTGGAGATAAAACACTGTATCGAAATATAATCACATTATGAGCAAATTCCACGTGAAGTATACTGATCACTGGACAAGTCATACAACCATTTCGTACCGATCCTATGATGAATGGATTAAGACTGTGGTACGATCCATCTACTTGACTTGTCTTTTCATGATCCAATATCGTCCAACGATCTAACAAAATATCTGATACCGGACATATCGTACAATACGGTGCATGACTCTCTCCTAGCATCTCTTGATCATCAATCAATGGCAAAGCAACAGTATACTTTAGTGGAACAAGCTTTATGACCTGATTTCAGATAATCCAACCAGGAGCAATAGGAACGGTGTTTATGCCAAGTGTTATCGTCGGACAAAAAAGCTACGCTAGTGTGATATCCATAAGACCATCACCGATATGTTATCCTAGCTTGGGAGCCAACTATGCATATATTTTCAATTACAATCCAACACTCAAGTTTAGGCATACTATTACTGATGGATCAATAGTCCAAGCTTGGATAAATGGTAACGTTAGTAACAATCAATCTCATTCTAATATAGTTAAATTCGACACTACTGTCATAGGATTCACAGGCACAGTTAATACCTGACGTAGTATTAGTCTTGGTAACGATTTCTGTGCATGATATTGAGAAGATAGAAGGATACAATGATATATAGGTGATGTATTAATATATGACTGATTTGATCAAACCACGTCAAAAATGGCATCAGTGAATAGATACCTTAATTGGAAATACTTTATGCTCTGATCAAATGAATATACCCCACAACTCATTGCCTCATCATCAATAACGTGAGACAACACAGAAATAAACATAAGCAATAATACCATAAATACCATAATAGAATATCAAGCATCAGCAGATCTTGGTATAAATTCATCAACCAATAACACTACATACAATCCATCAACCAATATTGTCTGGACGATTAACTATTACAACTCTGGACGAGATGGCTCTGCCGGAATCAGTATTACCCACCAGCGACAAACCGGCATCAGATTTATATCTAGTTCTTTATCATGAGTAAGTTCTACTACAGGTATCGTATTCACGAATATTCAAGCAGAAAAAAACCAAACCTGATCAATTATTATTACAGGATTGCTCAATACAGGATTGACTATTACTGGCATATCCCGAACGGGTACAATATCTTGACCATTAGAAGATAAAGTATCTAGCAATAATACATCCACAGGTAGAATCAGCGTCAATACAACAGATCTGAGTATCAACAAATCAGTCTCAGGATCAGTAATATCATGATGAATACTCACATATATCCTATCATATGCAAACAATTCTGTATACACCGTGAGTGGAGTAAATATTATTGATTCTCTCTCTGTATGATTATCAGGACTATCCACAAGCATCCTACCCACAAGCTATGCTAATAATACCTACACCTGGTCTATTGCATCACTATGACCAAACCAAACCTGACAAATCATTCTGACAGCACAAATCATCACCTGAATCGTAGGAACCAATCTCTCAAATACTGCTAGTATAGGAAACACAATCTGGTGAGATAACAATACTACTAATAATATTTCTATCGTAAATACAATACTCGCTGGAACAACAGACCTCTTGATCAACATATCTCCAAATAAATCTATCGTGCCGCAAGGAGATACTGTAACCTATACGCTATCATATAACAATTCTGGATCAAGTAATACAACCTGAATACGACTATCATTCGAATGGCAATCAGGCTTCAGTTTCTGATCAACAAGCCTCAGTGGCTCGATGAGCGGGACCAATAGGTATATCTGGACAGGAATTTCTCTCAATACCAACCAAAGCTGACTACTCACCATAACACTGACAGGCAATATATGATTGACCTGATCTGTAGTATACAACTGGAGTTGAACAATATCTAGTAATATGTTTGATTCAAACGTCTCTAATAATACATCAACATGACAGACTACTCTCAGTCCAGTTCCAGATCTCCGAATATCTCAAACAACAAACACATGAGCATTCTATAGTGGGAGCCTGATCGTATATACTATCAACTATGGAAATAGTTGAAACCAAACAGCAACAGGAGTTCTCATCTCACAAAATCTTACATGAATCCAAAATCTCAATCTGTCGCCTAGCTCCTCTAGATCAGGCAATAATAATCGAGAGCGAGACATCGTAGCGCTCAGTCCAGGAAAGACCTGACGTATTATCATCACCTGAACAGTAAGTTGACTCATATCATGATCAAGTATCAATAATACAGCAGTCATCAGACAAGATGGTGGTCTCAGATTTGATGGCGTTGATGATTATATTCAGACAAATCTATCTCTAGACATAAGCCAAGATAATACATTTTCTATACGATATAATCCTAAAAGCAATACAAATCAAAGAATACTTACTAATTATAGAAATACCAACGATAGCAATTGATGATTTATTATAGCACCTTCAAGTTATTCAGGGAAATATTCATTATTTTTTTGAATATACTCTCCTACAATATGACAAGATAATTGTTTTGTATATACAGAAATACCAGAAAACGAGATAACACATATCACAATCATTAAAAAAACTCAAAACAGGAATAATCGGGAAATATACATAAATGGACAAAAAAAAACAGTATCTACTAGAGGATCAGTAGATATAGTACAATGAACCGTGATAGGAAACCCTATAAGAATATGATATCAAGACACATTTCCTTGATGGTTAAAGGCTATTTTATATGATACTAAAATTTTCAACAGAGCACTTTCTTCTGGAGAAGTTCAAGAACTATATCTTGCTCAATGATGATCTATTCCTTCTTCTGCTAGTGGGAATGTAGCAGTTGATCGAAGATTCAATGACATGTCTGGGAAAATACTCTCTGATCGCTGACCAAATAATATCACCTGATCACTCATAAATTATACAAATCCTGATACTACTCTCTGAGCAAGCAACAAACGAGTAGATATCCTATGAAATCCTTTGACATCTATAGCTTCATACGAACAAAACACTAATAACAATACAGCAACCTGATCTATTTCAGTTACCCCTTCTAAAGATTTCAGTATCACGAAGACTGCCAATACCTGATTCGTACAGGTGGGCGATCAGATTTGATATACCATTGCATTCTCTGGAAGATGACCAGATACGGGAAATGTATCCATATTAGATAATCTTTCTCCTTGACTTAGATACCTGACCAGTTCACTGATTCCGAACAGCTCTTGATCATCATCAACAGGATCATGGTTTAATTTTGCAGTAGGTAACATCTGATCTGGACAGAGTTGATCCCTTATATTGAGTGCAATAGTTCTCTCTGGTATATTACAACCACTTGTAAATACTGCTACTATTAGCTCGGATATCCTCGATCCTATTACTGGCAACAATACAAGTTCTGTAGAAATCTCTTGACTGACTACCAATATCCTCATCACCAATATCATCTCAACATGATGAGTATACGGATGAGAAAGCATCTGATATCAAATCCAATATCTCAATAGTGGTAATACAATCGCATCTCAGACTATGATCTCAGCTATATTACTCTCTGGAGTCACGTTTGAGAGTGCGAGTCCTACCGTATCATCGACTGGTACCAACGCCTCTGGTGATACCGTACTGTATCGAAATCTCTGAACCGTCTGACCGTTTCAGACTTGATCGGTGTTTTTTACAGGGAGGATTATCAAGCGTTTTGACTGATGATTACAAGTAATTTCAGAGGTCTTCACTGATTCATTTGACAACAACCCTAACGATAATACCTGATATATCTCGCAGCAGTATATCGACAATTCTGATATGAGAATATCTATCAGTTATACAGGATTCCTCTCTGGACTCACCCAAATACACAGATACCTCATCACTACTACCAATAGCGGTCGAGAGGACAACGCATCATTCAACACATCCTTTACTTGGTCATCATGATTCGTTATCTCTCAAGCTACATGATGATGATTGTCTGGATCATCCCTGTATCAATGGACAGGATGAAGTCTATATAGAGATGCAAGCAGACAACATACCATCGATCTCGTCAAATCAGGATCACTTGCCTCATCCATACTCTATCGGACAGGTACTGTATCATCACCACAAAATGATGCAAATCTATCCAACAATATCGTAACAGGAAGCAATGATGATGCCTATGCAGGAACTGGAGATCTCTCTATTACCAAAACTGCAAGCACTTGAGCGGTCTATATCAATGATATATTCTCGTATACCTTATCTTATTATAATAGCGGAGACACACTTTTTGATGTATTGATTACTGATACTCTAGCAAATGGGCTTACATTTATATCATCCTCTATAATTCCATCCTCTACATGAACAAATGCATCTGGTAACACAATCGTGACGTGGTCAGGTTTGACTATTCCTTGAAATAGCTCAGGGGTAATCATCTTAACTGCTCAGGTAATAACATGAGCAATTTCTATATTGCCTACTGACTGACTCCAACTCTGGATTGATGCAGCAGATGTGTCAAGTATCGCATTCAGTAGTAGTAAAATCACTGCAATCAATGATAAAAGCTGAAAATGACGACATGCAACTCAAGCGACACAAAGCGCTATGCCATTATATGTCAATATTTCTTGAAAATCATACATGAGTTTCTCTGGAACACAGCGTCTACTAAATGCAGCATTTACATGAGTGAACACCAAAAATGCCGCCACCAAGTTTATGCACCTCATCACTGGTAACCAAACAACATTATGTTGATGATCCTGCCCCAATATGATTGCATTTTGAATCTGAGGAATTAATCTCCATGATCAAATCATATCTGCATGATATTCCACGAGAATCAATGCGAGCCAATATAGTATATCAAGAGCAAATCTCCCCAACACGAATAATTATATTATATCAACCAGATATAGATGAATAAATTGAATCGATATAAAAATTAATAATACACTCCTGTTTACGAACAGCAGCTCTCAAAGTGCTATTAACTGAATTGGGTACCAAATTGGTCATACGTATTGAAGAACAAGCTCAAATAATCGACGACAATGACAAATATGAGAAGTAATTCTATATGATAGAGCATTATCCGACGAAGAAATATCACAAGTAGAAAGCTATCTAGGTTACAAACGGAAAAACGAACAAATAATGCTAGAAAGATGAGTATTTAATACTGTAGCTATCTCTGGATCATACGACCCCAATACTGGCAATAATAATTCTTCTGTCTTGATAGATTACTTACCCTCTTCGTCTCTCATAATAACTGGGACTCCTATGGCTATCACATGAATCACGGCATATCAAGAGATATCTCATACGTTCTATCGAAGCAATAGTTGACCAGATGATTCATGACCTATCAATCTAAGAATAGATCGGTCTACTTGATATGTATTGAATACATCATCTATCACATGAACGATAACTAGCACAGGATGAATACGAACACTACCAAGTATGTGATCATGACAAACAGGTGCCTTGACTATCACAGGTCGTATTATATCATCAATCAACCCAGAACAAACTCCTCAAATCATATTCACAGGAGAGATTATTCCAAGTATTGTAGACTTCGATACTAGTGATAACATCATATACTGATCTATACAGCTGGCTCCATCTACCATTTTCATCAAAGCTCAAACACAAAATCGTGCATGATGAAACCAAACTACCACCTGAAAAGTCGGTATATATATCGACACCCAACTCATAACATGATGAATAGTGCCATTGAGTAGCGCAGGAATATCCCAACTCATCAATACGCTATCCTGAACATATACGATTATCATAGAATGAGAATCATCGCTCTCTATAGCCAAAGAAAATATCGCACTATCTCCCTGATACATCAATATAGACTTCACAACATGATTATTAGCTTGATGATTTGTGGTATCAGATTTTTATGGATACTTTGCTAGAGATTGAGATGTTGTCAAAGGGGCAAACACAACTGCATGAAGAAACTATATTAACTCTCTAGATCTAGAAGCATTACTCAATCAATTCAAACCAGGAACCAGCTTTGATCCATTATATGATTTGAATAAAGATAACAAAATCAACTCGTCAGACATCACTATTTTGATTGGAAATTATTATGAAAGCTGATACTGACGACCTTTGGAGTTTGAATTTTAGCGAAATACCAGTAGTGTATTACATTTGAGGATAAGAAAGGCCTCTCAAAATTTGACAAACAAGAAGTCTACATATATAATGATTTGTATAGTATGTTCAAACACCTTTTATATTTGTATCTTTTTACCTATGAAAACAAAACTCCTGTCAACGATCACAGCCATCGTGCTAATGTGTGGAGTCACATTACCAACATGGTGAGGATCAATTACATTTACAGGTGCTACTACAGTATGATCATACTGTCGAAGACCGATAACTGTAAGAGCAAACACTGATAATCTACCAATCAGAGCCGGTACACTCAGAGTACTACAAAATGGTTCTGATTTTATTATTAATTCTTGAGCATACTCATGGTACTCAGGATTTGATAATATTGTCTATCTAGGAAACTATAGCGCAACAGTAGCTCCTTATATTGGACTGAACACTATTGGATGGAACTTCACCAACCAAGGAGTTGTCAATCCACTACAAACGACTAATGCTGTACTGACCAACTATAGATATAGAAGTACGAAAGGTACTGGTACGGTAACTCATGAATGATACGTCATCAATAATACTGGATCTAGTATCGACGCATCATTGTTTGGATACCAACCTAACTTTAGTGATCCTATCGTCAATATCTTGACAGGACAGACAACACTGACGGTAAATTTGGAACAAGTCCCATGTATAACAGATACGACTGCTCCTACGATCAATAATTTTGATCCTATAGCATCATCATTTGCTGTAGCGCAAGGATCTTATCCTACATCATTTACGATCTTCGACCGGTTGGGAGCACAATCTGATAGCGATGGTAATAGTACTATTCACTATCGATTCAATCCTTCAGTCAGTCCAGCTAATTATGTCCCTGCACCTAATAGTGTAGATAATCAAGTAGGTATGAATTCTTGATCCATCCAAGTAAGAGTACAAGGGTCTACCAACTTGTTGGCAGCACCATTCAATTACGTACTCTCTGGTGCATCTCTTACCAAGACAAATCGAGCTGGTAACGGGTCTATCAACTCATTGACACGAGATCGTAAAACAAGATGATATGATGTATCATTCATACCATTGACCGGATACGGTATCGAACAGCTCATTACAGTAAGTGTAACGGGAACGGATCTCTCAGGAAACGCAGCTACATCAAGCTTTAGCTTCAACGCACCTGAAAACCCTATCATCAATATCATCAATCCAGCTGGACCAAATGGTAGTGCTGCTCGTACGGATAGATCTCCTAGAACAGGAAACACTCTCTTCCAATTCCAAGTACTAGATACTCGAGCATGAGTCAATACAGGTAGTATTAGCCTAGGATTGACATCAAGTAGTGGTGTCTTTACTCCTCTTACATTGTCTAGCAGTGACCTTTCTTTCTCTTTGATCTCTGGATCAGTAGGAGCGGGTAACTCTGGATGATACTTGGTAACAGGATACTCTAGCCAAGCATTCCCAGTAGGAAGTACCATGTTTGGAACAATTACGGGTACTGATCTAGCAGGAAATACCATATCAACTACCTTCCAATTTAGTATTAGACAATCATGTGATTACTATGGATGTAGTGAGATTCTAGGAATAGAATTTGAATGGAATCCATCATTAAATTTTGAATATATTTACCATGATCTATACATAACAGGAACTGATCTTCCATACGTATCATTGAGTGGTAATGTACTCAACTGTGGTCTACAAACTGATGTATATACCGGAGTATTACTAACTGGAAATGTATCTGGAGCAACGCTCTACCCATATGTAGGACGATATACCGGTGAAAATCTCATCATTACCGGATGAACTATCGATATAGATACAGGAAATAAAATCATCAATGTAGTACCATACTAATGTATATCCTTTCAGACTTATTCTTTCTTTACTTATTACTTCACCAACAATGACAACAATCTTTACCAAGATAACGAAAATCTGACTCGTCGCCTTGTCAGTCCTAGGATTAGGAATCTGGGCAAATAGCGACGTATCTGCTCAGTCTATGCAGTTATCAGGAGGCAGATCTCCGTACAGATACTACTGTTCAGAGCAACTCAACTTATATGTACAATCTGCACCAAGTGCTTTTGCGAGTGTCGATTCGTATATCTATTTGAATACCGGAGATCTCAATTATACACTTGCGAATATTTGGAGTCGTAATAACCCTCCATATCCTCTCCAAGTAAATGGACCTGTATTCGCATTTGATGTGAATAGCAACATACTCCTCAAATTATGAGTATCCAAATGAAGTGCTACTACACAAACATGACTCGTAGGTACATACAACTTTACCAACAACTCAGGAGTCGATAGTACATATGTTGATATGTATTTGAGATGAGCTGCGGGTACAGTGGTAGGTAGTAATGAGCCAACGATCTCATGAACAGGTACATACTTCTTCTCCAAGTCGCCATGTATCGATGATATTCAAGCTCCTAGTGTAGAAAATATCTTCACATCTGGTGGAGTTATTCCATTAGCAGGAGGTACGACAGGTATCACGAATACTCAAGGCCTTGAATTCACAATCTATGAAGCAACTGGATCAGCTACTCCATATATGCTTTCAGGAGGTACTAATTATACTCTCTGAAGTGTATCATACGTAACGAATACCATCAGTGCTGATAACCAACGATGAGTTGATCTTTCATGACTCATCATACAAGTACAAAGAAACACAACAGGAAACCGGACACAAATATTTAGTGGATCAGATTTCTGAACAAACGTCTTTGTATATCCACTTGATGAAACATGGAGTAGACAAGACAAACACTACAGAGTAGTAATTCCAGCATCATCACTCCCAAGTTATGGAGTAGAAAATCAGATTCAAGTAACCTTGAATTATGGAGATCGTGCAGGACTATCTGAAAGTGGATGAAATGTCAAACCACTCTCCAATGAAGTCATAAACCAAAACTTCACATTCAATGCATCTGACAACCCAGCGATACAAGGAGTCTATCCTGCAAACGATCAGCCACATATCAGACTGACTGTCAAAGGAATCACTGTGAGATTGACTGATGGACGAGCTGGTGTTAATACTGGTACCCTCAGTTTCACGATCTCAGGTTCTGGATATAGTGGAAATAGCGTCGTATACTCAGGTAGCGATTTGACGATCGTAGGTTCTGCCAACGATATGCAAGTAAGCTTCACGGGATTGTATG
>JBGTAD010000072.1:0-11359 GCA_041750055.1 Candidatus Absconditabacterales bacterium
ACAAGAAGTGCTTCCACTGTTTAGCATTCAAGATTTTGTATATGTTACTTTTATGTTTTTCCCGATAAATTCTTTGAGTGTTATATTGATATTGTCTGTATAGACAGCTTTGTTATTGATGCTGATGATTGCATCTCAGCTTTGTAATCATACAATATTCGCTATAGATCACGAAAGAACTCCTTTGACTATGACTTGAGATTTCTTAGCTCAACTATCTACAAGTCCGCTTTCTTTCAAAAAGCTATATGTTGGTATCAAATAACTGTTTACTTGAGAAGAACTTGCGTTATCTGGGAGCACAAATAGTGGTTTGATTCCGACGACGAAGCAGAATGTGAAAATAAGTCGCGCAATGATGAGATTCATGATCACTCCAGCGCTCAGGATGAAGATTTTGGACCAAAATTTCGCTAACATGAAGCTATCTTTGTCTGCATATACTCCTGTATCGTTGGGGTTTTCTCCTTTGGGTGTAATAAATCATCCTAACGGGATAGCGTTGATCGTGTATTCGGTACCATGTTTGTCTTTGCCTAGGCGAAAGAGTCTAGGAGGTATTCCTATTCAAAATTCTAATACTTTGACTTTTGTTAACCTACAGGCTCGGAAATGTCCCAGTTCATGCAGGATCACTAATATCATAAACATAGCTATTCACGCAACAATTGCTATCAAGGTGGACATAGAATCAAAGTACAAATGATTAAAAAATCTGAATCAAATATAGACCAATAACTATATTCATTTGTCAGTGCAAAACAAGATGAGTATAGATTTGATTAAAAAAACCTGCCGTGAGGTGTGGCAGGTTTTTATTGTTTTTAGAGATAATTGTTGGTAGGTGAACTTATCCAGTCACTGCTCCGAGGATGAAGAAGATGAACTGTACAAATATCCATGAAAGACCGATGAAGATCAATCCAATACCTGATTGTCTCAGTATCGTAAATCCTTGATTGTATTTGGTCTCGTCACCAGCGGCTGTCACCATATTGAATCATCCGTATAATAATACGATTAATGCGATAAATGACAAGAGTCCGAGTACAAAGTTGATTGCATTTCTTACTACTGTAAGGAGATCAGTCGTCTGAGTACCTACTCCACTAATTCCTTGAGCAGCTTGTTCTCCTAGTGCAGCATTACCAAATTGTACAGGCTGACCAGCCTGTGCAAATGCTTGCTGAGGTACGAGTGCTGCGATAGACATTATTGAGAGGACTCACCCAGCTACGAGAGAAAGTAATTGTTTCATAATAGATAGATAATAAGTCATAAAAGTAAAAGCAAATCTGACTGTTACCTTATGAGTCTAATTATTTTTTTTGAGTTGTCAAATTTTGTAGAGAAGTTTTTATTATTATAATAATCTATACGACAGGATCTATAGTAATTTTAAAAATTCTTCTTGAGTCATTCATGCTTGTTTGATGATTTTGGATAGCAGTCATCTTCCAATATCTTTGGATCAATGTACTGGTACGGTCGTTTGTAGTTCTCCATATTTGAGGTGATGATGACTTCCAGTTGTTCTAATGAGTTGAAATCATTTTTTGTGTAATATCTTGAGTAATTGTTTGGGAGAGAGGATTGGTAATAGAGCCATGATGATCAAATCATGCAGAGATAAGATGTTTTCCTTTGAGTACTTTATATCCATCTTTTAGAAGTCCAAAGTATAATTGACTCACATCTTGAATATTTTCTTGAAGTTCTTGTATTGAATATCCTTGTGTAAAACATCCATCAAAAATGGGACATTCTGCGACCCATACTCCGTCTTCATCTTGTTCTACAAAAAATGGAAGAGAAAATGATTTCTTGGATAATGAAGAAGTATTCATGTGTGTTTTATCTAATATATAAAACCATATATGATATGATGTATAGTCGTATCTATGGGTATTATCAAGATCATTGTTTTACCTTTTATGTCGTATGATATCACTGCTGTATATGATGTCATACCTTGAAGAGGATATCTTCTCTCCGTGGTGCTGCCATGAGTTGTACTCAGATAGGGAGTGATTCTCACTGGTCTGATATCATGCCGATCGGTAGAGATATTGCTGGAGATCAGACAAGATTGGCTGGTATGGTATAGATATCGCTGAGGTATACCTTGAGAGGATCGGATCATTTGCTACCGATTTTCCACGCGGCTTCTGGGGTAGTAGGTCCGATGATGAGATCATAGCTCTGGTATACATGATCGAGGTCAGATTTGAGTTTTTTTCTGAGCTTTTGTGCTTTGAGGTATGATCCTTCGTATTGTTCGCTACTCAGGACATAGTTACCTATCATGATCCTTCTCTTGACTTCGTCTCCAAACCCTGCTGATCTGATGTCAGTGAGATAATCATGGAGTGAATCAAAATCGAAGGTGTTTCTTTGTAGCCCAAATCTGAGACCATCAAATCTAGCGAGATTGGTCGCTACTTCTGCTGGCATGAGGGTATAGTAGATAGGGACAGAGTCTTGTAATAATGTGATATCAATATGATCGACGATAGCTCACTGAGACTGTAGTCGTGATACGAGATCGAGTATACGTTGTTTGATCTGAGGATCTAGTCACTCCCCCATAAACTGCACTGGGAGAGCTATCTTCAAACCAACTAACGAAGTCTGACCAAAGCACTGGGATCGTGAATCGGTATCAGATCTAGCGATACTGGTGGCATCTAGTGGGTCGTGTCAGCAAATAGCGGTGAGCATGGTCGCTGCATCTTGGACGGTATGAGTAAATGTCCCTACCTGATCTAATGATGATCCCATAGCTACGACTCCATATCTGGATACTCTACCGTAGGTAGGTTTGAGACCTACGATACCACAGAATGCTGCTGGCTGACGGATACTACCTCCTGTATCTGTACCCAATGCAGCCAGGACAGATCCGGTTGCTACTGCTACAGCGCTACCTCCTGATGATCATCCGGGTACTCTTTGGCTTCCATGTGGATTGATGCTGGGACCGTAGGGAGAGTTTTCGGTGCTAGATCCCATGGCGAATTCGTCCATGTTGGCTTTGCCGATGACGAGTCCTCAGTGGTTGATGAGATTGGTGATACAGGTCGCTGTATAAGGAGCTACATATCACGCTAAGATCTTGGATCCTGCTGTACTGAATGTATCTTTGAGTAGTATATTATCTTTGATCGCTATGGGAGCGCCATATAGAGGTCAGATTTTAGTTTGTTTGGAGATATGCGAGTTCACATAGTCATCGTCAAAACATACGAAGCTATTATGTGTCTGGTGAATAGATTTGGCAGTCTGGATATATTGGTGGATGGTCTGGGTAGGATCGAGTGAGCCAGAGGATACTGATGCGATGTAGTCTGTGAGCGTGAGCATGATATCGTGAACATATCCAAATAATATAAAAATATGGTAATATCCTTGTAGTTGTGATACTCTTTATGTATCTATTTGAAGAGAGCTTACAAGTAAAAAGTACATAGTAATTGGTAAATTCCTTTATAATTTTCTGTTCATCATTTCTATGAAGTATCAGCGTGTATTGATGTGGTTTCGTCAGGATCTGAGAGTGCAGGATAATACTGCACTGATCGAGGCTGTAGCGGATGCCAAAGATATTATCCCTGTATTTATCATGGATACCCAGATCCTTGCTCGCTCCCCTGCTGGTGATCGTAGGATTGGGTTTTTGCTGGATGCGGTCAAACAACTGGATACTGCACTGCAGGCATTGTGATCCAAGCTGTATGTATATCATGGTAGATCACAGGAACTCATACCACTCTTGGTCAAGCAATGGTGAGTAGATGCTGTCTATGCTAATAGATCATACGGGCATGGATCTGGCACGAGAGATACCGATATCCAGTCATCCTGTGATGTCATGAGTGTCAGATTTTGTTTGTTTTCTGATTATTTGCTAGTAGAGCCACAGGACGTCCCTACACGCAAGGTGTTTACGCCTTTTTACAAACTACGACAACAGATCCCCAAGAGATCTGTGCAGCCTATGATTGATCGTATCCAGACCGTACAGATGAGCTGAAATTGAACGCAAGAGAGCGTAACTCACATCAATCTCGTGACCGCAAAGCCTGAGGATTTCGGTGGTAGCACCAATCTTCATCGGCCCATAGATCATATTGAGCAACATATGAGTACGTTCGACTATGATGGATATGATGACACGAGAAATATCCCTTCTATTGATGGCAGCTCACGCCTCAGTCCATACCTCAAGTTCGGATTGATCAGCATCAGGCAGCTGTATGAGCTTTCTACTCAAGTCACTTCTCAGGTATACACATCTGAGCTGGCGCGAAGAGAATTTTGGCAGCATATCATGCATCGATTTCCTCAGACGCTGGAGATAGAATTTCAAGAAAAAAGAAGAAATCTGAGCCGAGAAAACGATGAGGTTTTGATCCAAGCTCGAAAAGACGGAAAGACCTGATATCCTATCGTAGATGCTGGGATGAGACAACTTCGCGAACAGAATCGAATCCATAATCGCGTGAGGATGGTTGTTGCTTCGTTTTTGACCAAAGATTTATTAGTCGATCGAAGGATTGGAGAACAGCATTTTGCTGAGTATTTGATCGATTATGATCGTAATGTGAATATCGGTAATCGACAGCGATCTGCGAGTGTGGGTGCTGATCCCAAGCCGTTGAGGATATTCTCACCGATCTTGCAAGCGCAGAGATTCGATCCCAATGCATCATATATCAAGAGACGAATTCCGGAGCTAGCATGAGTAGATGCAGTATCGATCTGTGATCCCGTGAAGTCAGATTTATATTTGTTGACTGGATGAGCGTATCCGCGCCCTGTCGTCGATCACGCTACCAATAGTAGAAGAGCCAAGGAGATGTATAGGAATGGGAAGTTGTAAGTAGTGAATAATAGAAAACACCATGGATAAAAAACACCATGGATGAAAAACATCTTGGTCCAATGCGCTAGAATATTATTCGATGATAGTGACAGAGCATATTCACGTGAGTTTTTCTATCACACGTAGCAGATCAGCTTTTTTGTTTTCTTGGATAGTGATATATATCAATTTGCTGGCCTGTTTGATGATTTTTTTGGGTTCTTGTGGATCTATGGTGTATGACTGCACATAGTTGACTCTATCGATTTGTATAGCGATTCCTGATTTGATGAGTGCAGAGATTCGTTTTTTGAGTGTCCTGCCATCGGCAGCGGTACGAGCAGTGAGTATCATATGAGATGACTAATAATAACAAAAACAAAATCTGACGAGGTTTAGCGTGAGTACAGTTTGTTCTATCTTATATAGAGGGATGTAGTGCCGATTGTTACGAGGTTGGTTATAGTTTTTTGACGATGAGGTTGTTTCCATCTACAGAGAGTACTTCGATTTTATGATGAATATGTACAGGATGATCGTGGTGTTCTTTGATTGGTCGATATTTCCCCTCTCGGAATACTACTTGCATATCGTTTTGCTCTTGTACGATGAGATGTTGTCCGATGAGGGCATCGATACCTAGAGCGTGAGGTTTGGGGTGTTTTTTGATCATAGGAAGAACGTATCATCTCGTGATGAGTAGACATATCATGCTCAGTACTAGGAAAATTACTGAGGGGTATAGTTGTCCATGGAGTCCTAGATCAGGGAAGAGTCGCAACAATAAGCTCGTCAATAATGCCGCTGTTCATAATGCTAGCGCATCAAGACTCAGGATCATCGTCTCTATGATCAGAAGTAGAAATCATAAGCTTGCTCGCATTATTCGTAGAGAACTCATGATAGTTAGCGGATAATAATAAATGTAGATACAAAAAACCTATACTGTATTGTATAGGTCCTCGCAGAATGAATTCAAGACTTATTTGAGTGGATAGTTGGAGACGGATGTTCCTAGTGCTTCGTAGGTAGTCTCGATCGTTATTTCTTGGTCACGCTGTATAATCGTAGATGCTTCTTTGGATGCTAAATCGTCAACAAATGATTGAACTGATCATAAGTTCGTAAAAAATCTGGGACTGATATAGTAGCGTTTGGATGATTCTATGATGAGTGTATTGATATTATTACTCAGTTGAGATAGATTCTTTGCGTTGGATATGCTGATATCTAAGATGCTCCCAATACGAGATATTTTTTGTGAGAGATTATTGAGAGCTATACCATATGCATTAGGATCTTGAGAGAAGTATCTCAAGCCTAGATCGTTCATTTCATTTCTCAAGAATGTTTTGTTGATAAGAGACTCAATCATCACTAAATCATTGCTTTCTATAACGATCTTGGAGTCATCTATCGTTTTTACTGATGAGGTACTAGATATCGACTGACTTGAATTTGTGTCTTGAGATGTTGGTTGGATTGATTCTTCTGATCTGAGTGCATTATCAGCTATGCTGAGTGTTATTGTATTGGTTTGTGTATTGGTTTGTGTATTTGGTTGCGTAGATGATTCAATATCAGAGAGGTTTTGTGGATCAGATTTGAGATTTGTATTGGTTGTTGTATTGGTTGTTGTATTGGTTGTGATAGGGTTTGTTGATTCGGTTGTAGGTTGAGATTCGATAATGCGTTGTATTATTTGAGTATCAGCTGTTGTTTCAAATGATCACTCAAAACTGTTATTTCTGAAATTGGAGGCTATTTGCATTGTGTTGTCGCTGATAATCTTGACGTCATTTGTGATTTCTGCTACTTGGTTGGATGCTACATATGTTGCATTGGGAGACCCATTTTTGGTGACAGCGATTTGTCCTCCAGCATTATTGATGATGCTACGTCATTGTTCTCTCAAGATACTGAGCTTGATTGTATTAGATGATTGCTTGATTGTCATGTCCTGAGTGATTACGTCTACTCTGCTTTCAGAGTTGTTTGTAGATGATTGTATTGTAAGATTGTCTCATTCTAACAGATAGATCGTGTAGTTTTTGGTGCCTGATATACGTCTGATCATGATTTTTGCTGGACCAGAGAGGTTCGCTATTGTCCCGTTGATCGTCATAAATCATAGTGACGTATTATTATTGACGATGATCGTATCACCATCTACAAAATTAATCCCTGTGGTAGTCACTCATTCACTATTGACTATGGAAAATTCTCCTTTGGATTGTATGATTGATCAGATGGTATCAGCGTTTACTGTATTGATTGTTTGATTAGAGTTTGGAGAGCTAATAATGATTCATTGTTGTTGGATTGTGAGGTCTTGTTGGTTTTGTAGTAGATATGGACCGTACAGTCCTATCAAGAGAATACCTACAGAAGAAAGGATAATTCACTGCTTTGCATGTACACGTATTCTGTGCAATATTCCTTTTTGGTTTCTGATTTTCTTTTGGATACTAGAAAAAATTCTCATCTTATCTGTCTCGTGTAGATGATGAGATTTATGTTTTTCAAAATGCTGTCTAAGTGTGATGCGAGACATGTGATACAGTATGATATAATTACTTCTAGTATAAACGAATGAGATCTGATTTTGTGACAATAATGGTAGACTTTTTGTAAATATTGTTTTTTTAGGTAGTAACAACTTGCTGAGCACACTGCCATAAGCAATTTGTTACATACTGGATTGCTTCGCTACACTCGCAATGACAAAGGATGCGTATCTCAGGTTCTATACGACCAAATGTTGTCCTGTTTTGAGATATTTGGATACTCAGAGGTGATACAACATACTGAGTCTACAGTATTCGATTGCTTGTGAGGGATTGCTAACGTCGGTAGGATAGGATTGTGTTGGTTTGATTTTGCTCAAGATCTCGATAGCAGCATCTACTCCGTATCACAAAGTCATCGCGCAGGCGTCTACTTTATTGAGTATGTCTGGATCAATCGTACGTATAGAGCTGAGATCTTGACATAATAGCAGATGTTTTCCTTCTATTTTTATCGAGATGTTTGCTCCATGACTCATTCGTTCGATAGCTTGGGTTTCTTTAGCATGAGTTTCTCATTCTGGTTGTATAGAAGTCTGCTCATAGTGCTGTGTAGTGATGGCATTATTGATATCGATCGATCGAGTCTGTTTGAGGTTAAAACCCTTGTTACGTAGATATGTTTGGATCGTATCTTGATTGGATGTGTCAATATATGCGACATAGGCATTGCGCTCATGAGTGATGATGGTCGTACGTAGACCGTGAATAGTGAGGTGGATGGATGACATGATTGTTTGACAGATAGATACAATTACATATCCAAAGATACATACTTATTTTTTACTTTAAAAATAGTAAATTTGATTGCTGATTCAATCCCAATATGCGCCATATTTTTGTGGTTGCATTTATCTGGTGGTAATCCTACACTTGTTGTATCAGGTTTCTTGATTTTTTTTATACGTTTTTGTGAATAATTTACTATGACAAATTCTTCTATTTCAACATCTGCCACGACATTCGCGTCACTAGGATTAGATCCTCAGATACTCAAAGCTCTAGATGAACAATGATATCATACCCCTACCCCTATCCAAGATCAAGCTATTCCTCATGTATTGGCGGGCAAAGATGTGTTCGGATGTGCACAGACTGGTACTGGTAAGACAGCAGCATTTGCGTTGCCTATTCTCCAGCATCTTAACGCTATGAATAGCTCTTCATGATCAGAAAAGCGTATACAAGCGTTGATTCTCACTCCTACCAGAGAGCTTGCTATTCAGATCTGAGAAAATATTGATGTCTATGGTGCGTATACCTGACTGGTAAGTACTGTTATTTTTTGATGAGTATCACAGGTGAATCAAGTTAAAATCTTGCGTAAAGGTGTAGATATCTTGATCGCGACACCGGGTAGACTCCTAGATCTGATCAATCAAAAACATGTAAATCTGAGCCGGATCAAGATATTCGTGCTAGATGAAGCTGATCGTATGCTGGATATGGGATTTGTGGCTGATGTCAAAAAAATCCTCACACGAATACCCAAACAAAGGCAGACGTTGTTTTTTTCTGCGACGATGATCCCGAGTATCATGGACCTAGCTCATACGATCTTGAAAGATCCTGTACAGGTCAAGGTCAATCCTGTGTCTTCGACCGTAGATACTGTGACACAGTCACTATACACAGTGAGCAAAGAAGACAAGAAAAATCTACTCCTTCATATCCTCCAAGATCCAGCAGTCAAGAGTGCAGTCGTATTTACCAAGACCAAGCATGGAGCGAATAAAGTAGAAAAAATTCTTTCTCACGTTAAAATCCCTAGTGCGGCTCTTCATGGAAATAAGTCTCAAAATGCTAGACAACAAGCATTAGCAAAGTTGAAAGATGGATCGATACGTGTGTTGGTAGCGACAGATATCGCAGCCAGAGGTATTGATATTGATCAGCTTTCTCATGTGATTATTCATGATGTTCCATTGGAGCCGGAAGTATATGTCCATCGTATTGGAAGAACCGGAAGAGCTGGAATGCGTGGTGATGCGTTGATGTTTTGTGAACCATCTGAGGTCAAGTATCTCAAACAGATCGTAAAAGTCATCGGTAAAGATATTCCTCATATCAAAGATCACCCCTATCATAGTAATCATAGCACGACTGTCGTCACTGAGCAACCTAAGCCACAGCGCAATCTGCCTCCTCGTAATCAACGTGGCGCCTCCCTACCGGGACAGACTCGTCATGGCTCATCGTGATACCAGTCATGATCCCAATGATGATGACAATCATGACAACGATCAAACAAGAGATCTTGATCAGCACAAAAACCAACAACTGCACGTGATAATTCATCTACAAAATGAAAGAATTTCTCTTCAGATCGTTCTTGACCACAGCGTCCGTGATCGAGTCGTTTTTCTGGAGGGAGGTCCTAAGATCTTTTTAGTAGTGTATGCCTCATCATGGAAACATTACTTCTCACATACTGAGTGGTTATACTGTTCCCTCTAGCAGTATTGGAATGACCTCTCGTGACACTTATCTCTGGATTTTTGGTATGGATTGGATTTTTTAATTTTTCTCTCACATTGTTGATATTACTCATTGCTGATGTGCTGACGGATATCTGGTATTATCGATTGGGTACGAGGGTGCATCATGTCAAGCGAGCACAGCAATATCTTGTGACCTGAGCGTTCTTACAACGTAACTTATCTTTGATGAGTCGTCTGCGATCTCGTCGTGCATTTGTCACGATGTTTTTTGGTAAATGGGCGTACGGGATTAGTCTGCCTATCATCATGAGTGCTGGGATGTGTAAGATGGGATTGTCTCGTTTTTTGATATATAGCATACCTGTTTCTATTATTCAGACGGGATGATTATTTCTGATAGGATTTGTATTGTGAAATGGGTATCATGCAATCGATGGCTATATTCAGTATCCTAGTATTGTCGTGACGATATGATTGATTATTATTGTAGTGGTGTATTATTATATGACTAAGATATTTGCAAACGAATTTGATACTACAAAACATCATTCATAGTTTTTATATGCTGATACGTAATCTATGCACCATCTTCTCATTGATTCTCCTATGAGTCCTTCTATCAGTATTATCATCTCTGCATACAACGAAGAAAAATGTATCAAGAGTTGTTTGGATCATATCCTGACTCATACTGCTGATGTACATGAGATTATCCTTGTAGATAACGCAAGCACTGATAAGACTCATGCTATTGCGAAGCAATTTACTCGTGTCAAAGTGATCGTAGAACATCAGCAGGGAGTATCGTTTGCTCGTCAGAGATGATATCTAGAATCTAGCTGACAGATTATTGCGTTCTTGGATGCAGATACTCGTATGCCCAAATGATGGGTTTCCAAGGTCTTCAAAGCATTCAACGATCCGAACGTAGGATTTGTAAGCTGACCGTATCGTTATTATGATGCTCCAGTAATGGGTCAGATTTCTAGTTTTCTTGGGTGGAGAGTCTTTGGATATATGAGTTATTTGATCGTGGGATATCTGGGAGTAGGTGGCAACTTTGCCATTAGGAGGACGGTCTTAGATCAGATGCATGGGTTTGACACGAGTATCTTGTTCTATGGAGATGATACAGATGCCGCGCGCAGAGCGTCGTTATATTCCAAGAGTCTGTTTTTGCTCGATCTGACGATGCCGACTTCTGCCAGGAGATTTGCTTGACAGTGACTGTTCAAGACATTATATTTATACACACTCAATTTTTGGTCCGAAGCTACCAAACACAAGCCAGCAACAACAACGTGTGAACATTTTAGATAACAAAAAGAACAAACAAAAGAACAGAAAAATCTGACACAAATCTATATGATTGCATTGCTGTCCAACTCGCTAACTAAACAGTCCGCCGACAGGCGGACCGTTTTGTGAAAAACAAAGTGATTTTTTTGATCTACATAGTACATATAACTCAGTAATTACTATAGAAA
>JBGTAD010000073.1:0-6020 GCA_041750055.1 Candidatus Absconditabacterales bacterium
AAAAACATGAAGCATATCTTACAAAAAAAGATATGTTTTGTCAGACGAAAGAAGATGCAATCGCTTTACTCAAATTCGAAAAAATCTTTAATGAGCTCAGTTTCTCTACAGAAACAGGAAGAGATAAACAAAGAAAAGAACTGTATGAAAAAATGAAAGAAATAAAAAAAATCGAAGACTTCTAAAAAACCTCATAAAGCTAACAAAAAAAGGAAGAGCTGTATAAATCTCTTCCAAAAATTGCGTACTGTACTAATCTTTACGCAATTTTTTTATAAAAAAACTTCTTATCTCCACTCCATTCACATCTGCTTGGTCCTGTATGCATTAGCAAATCTATGAGCCTCATCCCTCGCTCAAGTCAATATCATATCGATCTGATCGTAGCGTAGCTCATACTCTCTGATACGTCATCCGTTCTCCAAGACAAACAGCTGCTCACGCTCCCCTTTCGATTTTTGGGATCTCTTTCTTGCTGATCATTTACCTAGTGCAGCGATCTGCACCTGCTCTCGATAGTCATTTCGCTCTGGATGATCACGAATGAGTTGCTGGATCGTATGCAGCTGACCTATTCATCCATCGATGATCATGAGATCTGGGTAGTCTTTGTTCTGTTGCATACTACCGAATCTCTTTTGCAATACAAATCTCAGCGAAGCGTAATCGTCTCCTGCGATTTTTTTGTCCGCGATCTTATATTTCCTGTATCCTGCCTTATACGGCACTCATCATACCTGACAGCTCAGTCCCCCACTCGCCCGTCCTCAGCTGAAATGAGAAATATCCACACATTCTATCTTGTATGGATAGCTCTTGAGTTGGTATCTGTCTTGCAGCTCTTGGTGCAGAGAGTTCATCACGCTATCAGTCTCAAAAGACGATCCCGCGATATATGCTTCCATAAATCCTTCACACAAGGTCACACATTCTTTGCGTGAGATAGCCTTGATCTTACACAGATCACCATTCAGCACGAATACTCCATCAGAGAGTTCAAATACTTTTTGTCTACTACTGTCTACATCAAACTCACGCGCAAGTCACATCTGGAGTTCGTCGAGTCAGATTTCTTGTTTTTTTTGTTTGTTTCTGATCACATCGATGACTTTGCCCTCATACAGCACGCAGATCACGATCACGTAGTACTCTCATGTCTCACGAATCAATCGTAGCACTCCCGATAGCGGCTGTGTCATCACCACACGTTGCTGCTCTACGAAGACATTCACATGAGACAAAATAGATTTGAGTCTCGCACAATACTCAAAATGCTCTTGCTGTATAGCATCCTGCAGTACCTGGTGAATATGTTGCACCAACGGTTTGCTATTACCATAAAAAAAATCTGTTACAACATTCACCAAACGCTGATACTCTTCACGATAATACGACTGCTCACGATCCAATACCAGTCACTGTTTGGCAGCGACATCGACCAGCTGCTGTTTAGATCATTGGTTTGATCACTGAATATTCATGATACACCACCCTTTGCATAGTCAAAAAAAGTAATCGCTACACAATACCCCCTGTTTGAATTGAGTACTCTTACATCATCTTCGTTGGAGAAACTGACGAAAAAATTGTAGCAATTCTTTGAGATCACGACGCATATGTTTGGGTCCTATATACGTGGCTCCGTCATTCACCTTTCTCCTGGTGATAAAAATCTGTGGATAAGATTCCTTCGTGATTTTGATAAATACATAGCTATTATCTCACTTGAGGAGACTATTATATGGTGGTTGATGACGTTTGATCAAATTATCTTCTAGATACAAAGCTTCAGACTCAGTCTGCGCAAGGAGGTATTCTACTTTGATAGCTTTGGAGAGCATATCTAGCTTCCAGACAGAGTTAGCAGCAAAATACTGCGACACTCTTTTTTTGAGATCTTTAGCTTTGCCGATATATAATACTTCGTCTTTACGACCCAAAAACAAGTATACTCCTGGCTTATGTGGTATGTTATCCAGATTTTCGAGTTGAAACATGACCAACTACGTATTGATTAGCGTATCTAAAAATGGTATATTATATCTATTCGTATCAGATTTTTTGATATATATTTTTAGTTATTAGTACTACCATATTCAATGAATAGTCATCGTAGATCTACCGCACTCATCGTACTAGGATGTGTAGCATGATCTCTCATTTCCTCAGTTATCACACACGCTCAGACGACTCAGCCCACAGACATTTCTACTTACTCAGGATGCCAACGCGTCAATGTGATTGCTACAGCATACTATTCTCCTTCACAGACACAGTCATTTTATACTCAGTGATCCTACCAAGCAGAGACTCAACTCAACGGTCGCGGTATCACAACAGCATCAGGCAAACCCGTAGCAGACTGAGTAGCAGCTTGACCATCGTCATTACCATTTGGGACTATCGTGACCCTAGACGACCGATGATCCGTAGTCATACAAGACAGAGGATGAGCTATCAACCAGACATCAGGAAGCCAAGATATCAAGATCGATATACGAGCAGGTAGAGGTGAGCTATGACTCGTGAGAGCACTGTGATTTGGAAGACGTACATTCTCATGATGCGTCTTGGATATGTCATGATCAATACAACCACAATACCATAACAACATCTGAATAGATCGATCTAAAGTACCCTTATTCAAATATATTTTTGATATCACGCTAGGACAAGTGAGAGTAGATATCGGTAGAAATGATCCATGGTCAGCAATCACCAAGACATATCTACGCAAACTATGATATGTAGTATCTGATGGACGACTCATTGATACCATGACCAAGCAAACTATCTGTGAGTTCCAACTGCAGAACAACCTACTCACAGACGAATCTGATCCTCTCTGTGGAATCATATGACCTCAAACAGCTGCATTCATGAGATCACTCATCCAGCAACAATGACTATGACGCAATAATCTCTTCGAGCAACTCTAAAAACACTTCAATAAATGTAGTCTTGAAAACATATCACATATCTCTAAGACTACTGTTAGATTTATTATGTTGCTCCATCATTATGCAGTCTCTTGGCAAAAAAGAATTCAAAAACAATATCATCAAACTAATCATATGATTGATTTTATTGGCGATATGTTTTATGTATCTTAGATACAACCCAGCTGAGAGGATATCATTATTTTCATGATTTGCAGTCATGAGCCAGAGAATTGAGATCTTCTGGTTGCGAGCTACATGATGAGACCACGAGGCACTAGACGACAAATTTAGACTCGGCAACTATTATCAAGATATGGTACAAAAAGTCAGCAAAGCAGAATGCAAAGATCCACAGCTAGGCAAAAAAATCAATGAAATCTATCTAGCACTCCAAGAAATGGATCTCAATGCCTATCAAAGAAATGCATCTCTACTCAATAATAGTGCCTACGATTTCAACCTCCAAATAAAAGAATGATGCAAATAGTTCATGAGTTCATTTTGATACTATCAACATATTCATGCTAGCCAAACAATACAAACTCACGACCAAAGATATTCGCTACATCGTCAAAACAAAAACATCAAGATGTCGAAGAGGTCGTTTTTTTGTGTTTTTAGCAATCCCGCAATATACAAACAAAGCATATCACCAGCGATGAATCAGTATCCCTGTGACTGTTAGCAAACGCGCCTGCGTGAGAAACACCATCAAAAGAAACACCATAAATCTGATACAAAATACTATGGGTAATAAACCATCTCCTCGTTATTACAAAATCTTTGTATATTGTAACAAACAAATCATACCGTCTCTATCAGCAGTCGACAAATCTAATAAAGAATACGGCCGCCAGATCAGTATGCTCGCTACTAACGATATGTCTTCCTACCTTGCCAATCTGTAATCCACATCATCATCTATAATATAGCCCCGAACATGACGAATATAATAGCAATAAATAACGCGCCAATATCATACTAAAAAATTATACTAAAACATCATACTAAAATATCATAAAAAACAACATCTGCTGACAATAATCCTTATCATAAACCACAAGAGCAAGTATCTGTATAAAAAACAAACTCATCCTATCCTCATCTTGAAACAGATGACCAAAAAAATAGACACTATACGTATACATTATATTTTTTTCTCCCGTATCGATCCATGCTCTATACCAGCAATCTACTCAAAAGACGAATTTCTCTGGATGCAAATCCTCAAACCATCGCCCAAGAGCTCACTCTCAAGACCTGTGAAATAGAAGAAACCATCGTCAGAACAATGCCTGACTGAGTTGTCATTGGATACACGACCAGTGTCATCAAACACGAAAATGCAGACACGCTCTTTGTTTGTCAGATAGACTGTGGTCCCAAAGGCATCTTTCAAATCATTACAGGATGAGAAAACATCAAAGCTGACCAATATGTAGCAGCCGCATTGCCTGATACCTACCTACCTGTCATTGATCTACAGATCTGATCTCGTACGATGAGAGGCGTCGAATCTCGTGGTATGATCTGCTCCAAAGAAGAGTTGTGAATCCAAGAAGATGGGGATCAACACTGGATTCGATTATTGTCAGAAGATTTCGATGATCTCCAGAAGTCAGATCTGTGAACACCTCTATGATCCAAATATCCCCGATTACTCAGCTGTACTCGAGAAGTAGACAACAAGACGATCACACACAGACCAGATATGACTGGGCATTTTGGACTAGCTGTAGAGATCAGTACCCTCTGGAGAGACGATCCTCATGCTATCTCCTATCAGCATATCAATCAGTCTATCAGCACGATGAAACATATCGACCCTCTTTTGTTGGCTACCAATAGTCGCCAATCCTCACAAACCATCAAAATACTATCTCCTGGATGTCATGTATATTCGTTGATCGAAGGCCCCAATATCAAGGTACAATCTAGTAGCTTCTATACCAGAATGTTACTCAGAGACGCAGGACTTTCTCCTCGTTCCAATCGGATCGATTTTTCTAATATTTTCATGCTCCATACAGGTCAACCTCTTCACTGTTTTGATGCTGATACGATCCAATGAACTATCGTCGTGAGAAATGCCCAAGACGGAGAACAAGCTACCGATCTATTCTGAAAGACACATACTCTAGATAGTCATGATATTATCATCTGTGATGATACCAAAATCCTAGCAATCGCAGGTGTGATCGGGTGTGCTGGATCTGGCATCTCAGCAACGACTACTCGCGTATATATCGAGATGGCAAATTTTGATGGAGTATCTGTGAGAAAAACAGCTCTCAGACTATCCAGTCGTACTGATGCATCCATGAGATTCGAAAAAGAAATAAACCCTGAATATACATCCAGACTGGTGCCTATATTACTCGATGAGCTGCAATACTTCTCCAAAGATCTGCATCATGGATGAACAGAAACCACATCTATCAAAGTATATATCAGCGATAATGCTCAACAGCTCATCTCATCTCAACGTAGCATCACAGGTAATATCGACGACCTACGACATCAAATCACCAGTCAAAATCCATCTGATCAAGACGTCTCTATCATCCAATCCATCATCACATCTCTATGATACGATATGAGTATCAATAATAGATCATACACGATCAACGTACCTTTTTGGAGATGATTATCTGATATCAGTATTCACGAAGATCTCGTCGAAGAGATTGCAAGAATCTACGGATATAATACGATCACTCCCATCAGTGGACAGCATAGCATGATGCCTACCACTCTCCAAAAACCTGTCAGTCTCAGAAGAAGTTGTGAAGAAGTATTGACCATGAGATATCAAGCTCAACAAGTAGAAACCTATCCGCGAGTCTCTCCTACTCAGGCATGATTGATCGACAGTCAGATTTATTCTAGACTCTTGAACTCTATCGCTCCTGAGAACTCATCACTGAGATCATCAATCATACCAAGCCTCCTAAACGTCGTCAAAAAAAATGAAGGATTTTATGAGCAAGGATGTATCTACGATATTGGTCAAGTCCGAACACAACAAGGAGAACAAACACAATGTGGAATCATCACACGACAGAATCAATCCGCATC
>JBGTAD010000074.1:0-3691 GCA_041750055.1 Candidatus Absconditabacterales bacterium
AATGAGAATTGGCGGCTGCTTTTGAACAAGAACAAGAGCATGGTGAATCTCCTAGAAACTGATCTAACTGGCTACTATCAGTACGCATAGATGATAAAACGACATCTATACCTACTACTTTGAGTGGTCCGGATAAAAGTCCATCAAATTTCATGAAAGTAGATTTTAAACATCCTGATTTTAAAAAACTCTACTCCAAAGCTGATACCCAATACCAGCAAGAGCTAGAACAAACGTCAGGCGTGACCAAAGAATGAGCACTCAAGCTACGTCTTCAAACACGAAATCAAGTGTTACGCGATGCGTATCCGACCGATAGCAATACGATGAGAGACTATCATACAGTCCATGGCGAACTCAATAATCGTAGTCCGGGTCAAGAGCAACAAGCGCCTCAGCTCTCTGATTACTTCTCTGAGTGAGCTCCCGTGTGTATTCAGATAGCTAGTCTGACATCCTATTACCTATATCAACATGGTATCGAGCACAATCTGTGTATCCAGGAGCTTCCTACTGCTGATGGACGCAGAGAATACCACGCGTATATTAGTCTGCGAGATCTCAAGATGGCCTACGATCCAACGAACTCACCTACGGAGATTGATGAACAAGGTGAGAAAAAGCTGGGAGTCAATCTGGCTCAGGATGCATATGATCTTCTGTTATACCGCTCGAGAAACGTAAAGGACAATACTTCTGCCGAACTAGCAAAAGCATTTGGAAGTAATAATTATGCATTAGCAGCGTAGTATCAGATTTCTGTGTTTTGGTATATTGAAGTATACTTTATCAAAAAAATCCCCCTTCCCTTCTTTATCAAGGGGGACTATGTCGAGATGTACTAGTAGTACGTCTTTTATTATATATAGATACCTTATGACGCAATTATTCCAACAATATCCCAATCTGACCTCGTTCTTGTGAGTAGATGAGAAGACTATTCCGCAGAGCACTCCCCCGTTTTTGGAGCATCTGTTTGGTAAGATAGACTATCACATTAGTCAGTCAGGGAGGATACTGATCCTGACTTTGACCAAGAAATCAGCTGAGGAGATTGCGCAGTTTTTTATCTCGAAGTGATACAAGACCTACTATTTGCATAGCGAAATATCCACGATCGATCGTCGAGAAATCATCAAAAAACTCAGAAGCGGTGAGATTGATATCCTGATCGGTATCAATTTGCTCAGAGAGTGAATCGATTTGCCAGAAGTGTCACTGATAGCGATCTTGGATGCAGACAAAGAGTGATTTCTCAGATCAACGACTTCGCTGATCCAGATCATCGGACGTGCAGCGCGTAATCCCAAGAGTGAAGTGATCCTGTATGCTGACTCTCTCACTGAGAGTATGACCAAATCTATGCGAGAGACCTATCGTCGTCGTCATGTCCAACAACATCACAACACTGCCAATAGTATCAGCCCTACGCAGGCGATCTCTAATATCAAGGGACTGGATGTCGTGAAGACTGACCAGGTGCTGAATCAGGGATATAATATCATCACTAGATGAATGAACAAAAGACTCAAAAAGCTGACCAAAAAAGAGAAAGAGATGATAGCAGCTGATCTGAAATGACAACTCGACGAGGCAATCAAAAATCGAGAATTTGAAAAAGCTGCGGTCTTGAGAGACCAACTCAAAGAATTGATCGAAGAGAAGAATAAAGAAACGGATCTGGAATAACGAAATGTGAATCGAGAAATATGAACTCTTACATCTCTCTCATATTCCATCAATACAACACCCGATAACAAAATCCTCATAATTGCAACACTTCCTCTTGATTTTCGTATCTTGAAGTGTTATGATTGTGAGGATTTATTGTTTAATCATTTTCTCTGATGGGTTTCTGAAGAATATTGCCTATGCTCACGTTGATTGCATTAACAACGTTTGGGAAAGTATCTAATGCAGGTGCACAAGAATTGTATGGTGCACTCACAGCAGAGCAAAAAAAACAGGTATTGGAAACAAGATGAGGGTTTACTCAGATCTGTGATATTATAAAAAATCATCCTATAGACGTTGTTATTCCTGATGATCGAACATGAAATCGTGAAATTGCAGAGCAGATTATTAGGTATGCTACACAACAGATTTTTGTAAAGAATCTATCTCAAGTCCAACAGATCTATGAATATAACCAAATGAGTGAAAAAGATGCGATTAACATTATAAAATCATTCGATGATGAAAATCCTTTTAATAACTCTTTTAGTAGTGTTCATCCTACCGTTGTATGGGGATCTGATGAAAATCCTCTTCCAGCTATAACAATTAGTATGGACCCATTGTTTCGTTTAGATAGTGATGATCTTAGTATTTTATTAGAATGAATTGCTAAACATAAGAATTCGCAATATGTGATTTATTTTAAAAAAGTCTTGGTTAATGGGGACTGGTATAATCATTATTGTATCAGTAGACAAGATGGGTCATATATAGTTGAAGAGAAATCTAGAACGCCAGGAAATTCAGATGATGAATGGAAGGCAATTGCATGGAATAATACTACATCCAATTCAGATGGTTCGACTGATACAACATATAAAAAAGTTGAGTTTAAAAACTAGTGTTTCTAGATATTTTTGTTATTCCTACTTCCTCACTATTCTAAAATCCTTCTTGCCTTTTCTGATGAGAAGGATTTTTTGATTGATTCGCTGATCGACTGAAGGTACGTAGTCGATGGTTCAGATTTGAGTTTCGTTGAGATAGACTGCTCAGGACTGGACGAGTTTCTTGGCTTCGCCTCTGGATGGAGCGAGTCATGTGTCGACGAGTAGATCCACGATGGTATGTGAGCCTTCAGTCATTTCGTCTGCATTGAGGGTGTGGGATCAGATTTCTTGTGCTATTGCATCCAGTTGGTCAGGACTCATCGATCATAGGAGCGATACTTTGTCACCAGCTGCGAACATGAATTCACTCACGAGGACTGCTTGATCGGCTGCTTGCTGACCAAAAATCGTAGCAGTGACGTAGCTTGCTAATTCGCGTTGACCTGTTCTCAGTTCGGGCTGATGCGTATGTGTAGAGACGATGTGTTCGATCTGCTCTGCGGATAGGAGCGTGAAGAGTTTGAGAAATCTGCTGACATCTTCGTCGATTGTATTCATGAAATACTGATATATCACGTAGGGAGTATTTTTCTCAGGACTGAGCCAGAGAGCATTTCCTTCAGATTTTCAGAATTTCTTGCCTGTACTATCTAGTATCAGTGGAGATGTGGTGACGTAGCATTGATGTGCTGTAGGTATCATTTTGCGGATCATCTCGAGTCCTGTGACTCCATTGCCTCGTTGGTCAGATCTGCAGATGTGGAGTCTGACGTGTTGGTCCTGATACTGTCTCACGATATCATATCCCTGTAGTAGCATATAGCTAAATTCTGTATACGAGATCGACTGATCAGGGTCTTCGAGACGACGTTTGACGGTCTCTTTGTGCATCATCTGATTGACGGTAATATGTTTCCCGATATCTCTCAAGTACTCCAACGCTCACATCCCTTCGTAAAAGTCAGCGTTGTTTTTGATTTCAAAGGAGAAATTGCTTCCACTGAGTTGTTTTAAATTGTCCAACAAAAATCTGACCTGGCTCTCGATAGCAGATACATTATGTTCGAGTGTTTTTTTATCTAGAAGATTTCTTTCACTGGATTTGCCTCCTGGATCACCGATCA
>JBGTAD010000075.1:0-5420 GCA_041750055.1 Candidatus Absconditabacterales bacterium
AACTTTTTGTTCACCATTCATTTTTTCTTTCCCTTTCTCCTTCCCATTACCTGACTTGTCAGCATTGTTCTGATCTCATTTCCCATCTCCTGCAAAACCAGCAAGCGCACTCTCTCTTGCATCGACATCCAGATCGATAACTCTTCTACTCTTGAGTAACGCAATAGCATCAGCATCACCAGTTAATGCAGCTTGCACCATGATCCTCGTATGGACATCATATGATATACCATTATCCTGCTTATCTAATTTTCTAAGTAGCTTAGGAGTGTTGACGAGCATGAGTGCTGCTTCATCATTACCGTTATTCGCTGCCTCTACCAGAGATGGGATAGCATCTTTTTCTTTTTCAAATGCTTTGCCTTTAGCGAGATCAGCAGCACCTTTAGCCACCAGGTCTGGATTATTACCAGCTGTCCCTTTCACAAACTCTGCCCTCTGATTGAACAATTCTTTGACCAGTGGACCATTACCAGAGTCGATTGCTCAGTCGATAGCGGTATTATATTTATTGACATCAGGATTGTCTCCTAGCGCTTCTTTGGCTTGATCGGTCGGATTTTTGAGAGCATTTTGGGTATTAGCTGCATTCTCGATCAGACTTGCGTTGATACCATTGATACCATTCCTCAGTCCCTCGAGGCTTTGTTGGATGAGAGAGACTGCCTGATCATTCTCTGTGCCTTTGATCGCATCGAGTGCTTGATAGGATTTGATGAGATTCTTAGCTTCTTCTCACATGTTCTTATCCTTGATAATCTCTCATAACGCTTTGAGATCTGTAGTGCCGTACTCTGTCTGCAAGACATCCAGTAGTATTTGTTTTTCTGATTTGGAAAGATTTCCACCAGATTTTTCGAGCACTGCTGCGTCATTTGACTGATTTTTGGTCGCATCCTGTGATACTTCGAGTTTGATCTGAGATTCGTTATAACTGATAGCGGTAGCCAGATCTGATAATGCTTTCATAGTAGGATCTTTTACCTTCATCTCATCAATAGTTTTTTGAAGGACAGCACTTTTCACATCTCATTTGAAATTTTTTAATTCTGCTATCGCACGCTTAAGATTTTGACTCAATGGTTTTTTATCAGTATTTGGCAATTCATCAAAAATCTGCTCCAAGAGATGATTACCATCCATATTCGTAGTGATTTTGATTTTTTCGAGTACATCAAGATCTTTGATATCTTCGATACTATTTGTTATCGTCTCCTTTTTTTCTACTACTACTGGTGTCTCTCAATCGCTTGCAGCTGTTAAAAAACTCGAAAATACAGGATCAGGATCAGCACCAGTTGTTTTAATAGTATTTGTTTCAAATTCACTCTTCTTCTGCTCTGATGGAACAACAGGTTCAGTTACTGCGACTTCACCTCATGTGAGCTCTTTTAATACTTTATTCAAATATGTTTGTTGATTTTGTAGATATCAATATTCTCATCGATTTTTTCATCCTAGACTATCTTTATTTACTTTTTGATAATCTCATTCTTTGGTTACAGCTACTAAATATCATAGTCACATTGTATCAGCAGGACTCATTTTTGGATTCGTCTTCAAAAAATCTCTCACAGTATTGAGCACATTTTCTTGATTTTGCTTCAAAAAACCAAGCAATCAAGGATGTTCGTCATTGATAGCATCTATCATCAAAGTATTCACCTCTGTTCATTTATGATCAAGAAGATCCTGTAAAGCCTTCTTATCTTGATCAGAGATTTGATCTTTGTTATTGTCTAGTCATTTTTCACCGTTTTCACCGTCAAGATAATTCTTGATAACTTCTCAGCTCATAAGAATCTACATATATAAAACAATTAAATACTATTGTTCAGTATGCGTATACAATATTCACGCTAGACTCGAGTATAGTGACAAAACAAGAAAATCAAAAATCTGACCATATTTTGATCAGACTTGGTGTTGCTTTTTTGGATAAAAAGGTCCTAGTAGGCCTAGAAGACAACTCTTACACATTGAAAACAAGCAACAAAACAATACTCTGATGATCATCAGACACCCCAAAACAGTCGCTAGAGAAGACGATCCTAGTGGGTCATTGCGAGCAAAGCAAAGCAATCCAATATATGTCTTTGCTTCCGCATCTACTCTTTTACTGCTTCTACTTGTTACTTTTTACCTTCTACTTATTACATTGTGATGGACCTCATACTCGGTATCGTCATCGGATCATTGATCGGCTACCTTATAGCACTCATCCGATATCAGTCACGTATCCGCACCCAGCGTCGTCACGCGATCAAATCTTCCAAATCAGTCATCCTGTGACATATCCACGAAAAAATCGCACCACTCTTACCTCACTTCCCCTATCAACCCAAAGACATGGTCTTCATAGGAAAAGGTATCGACTACCTGGTGTTCGAAGGTCTCAGTACTGGCAGATGCGAACGTGTCGTACTCCTAGAGATCAAGACCGGCACATCCAGACTCAATGCCAACGAACAATCCATCAAATCAGCAATACAAAACTGACGTGTATCATATCAAGTGCGAAAGCCATCATAATAAAACCTGCCCCCAGAGTCTCATCTTTGGGAACAACGAAGTCACGAAGCAATCCAAAAAAGCAAAAACCATAAGCTACCCGCACCGCTACCAACACAATCCCAGCAAAACATAACAATGTCAATCCTTGCGCCCAGACAAACCAACATATTCTTGCATCTATTATCTATCATTCATAGTATTGATATCGTACTGTATCTCAAATAGCAGCAGCCTTGGCTCTCATTTGCATTTCATCATTTATTATTCACGTGATCACTAACCATGACTACTATCACTATATCAATACCAACAGAAATAGCAGACTCTCTGCTCGTATGAGGAAATGCTCTAAACCCCAAAGACAGAAACGTATCTCTCGACGATCTATTAATGAAGTTGAAAGTTTTTTCTGATCAGGAAGATCGATTAATACGAAAAAACAGGATGCTTTTAGAGAAAAAACGATCAAAATCTCTACAATCAGGCATAAGTGATTTTAGTATATAAGACAATGTATCATATGTTTCAGTTTACGAAACAATCACTCAAGTCATTTCAGAATCTTGATCAAACAATTCAAAAGAATATCCATAAGAAATTAATCGAGATTAAACAATGATGATGAGGCGATTTCAAAACAATTAAATGATCATCGATTGCTTCTCATAGATTGAGGATTTCCGATTATAGGCTAATATTACAACAACAAGGAGATTGATATATTGTACTAGATATCTGACACAGAAGTCAGATTTATTCAAACCTTTCATAAACATATTACTTTTAACTTTCCACTTATAGCTTTTTATGAAATCTCCTATCCAACAAGCACTCACCACAATCAAATCATATTCGTATCTGACCAAAGAATTTTTTATCATCGTCATCATGATCGTCACAGGGAGCTTTGTTTTTCAGATCACCGAATGACGAAGTCGATTTGAATCATTATATTTTACCGTCATCACCATGACTTCAGTAGGCTTTGGAGATCTAGTACCATCTTCTGTTGCTGGCAAGATTTTCACGATGATCTATGCTATCCTAGGAGTCCCTATGTTTATCTATACCACCAGCATCGTACTGCAGATGAGATTTAGAGGATATCTCAAACGCGTCCAGCAGCACGAGAGTCTCCAACCAGAACCCGAACCCCACAACGTCATAGAAAAATTCCTCTTCCAGCTATATACAAATCACGATGAAAAAGAAAAAAAGAAATCTGATACAAACTAAACAACGTATACAAGACACCGCAATACGAATAACAAAAGCTTTATAGCACCGTCATTGCGAGCACAGCGTTGCAATCCAGTATTGAGAACATTTGAAACATCCCAAGCCTCGTCAATGGACTTTTTTGATCTCCCCGCTCCCTTTTGTGCTTTCAACTTGTTACTTGTTACCTATTACCTTTTAACTTATAGCTTTCAGCTTTTTTATGATGCCTTTTGTTATCTTAGAAAATATCCGCTCAGCATACAACGTCGGCAATATCATGCGTACTGCTGATGCTCTAGGTCGAGGAGTACTGATGACCTGATATACACCGACTCCCGACAGTGATTTCAAGGTCCGTAAGACGTCTTTGGGAGCAGAACTCGTGATTCCTCGATCATATCACGAGACGATAGATCTCGCTATCCAGGATATGCGTAAGCGCTGATATATGATCCGAGCTGGAGAATGTACCGACGATAGCATATCCATCGATCAACTCGTCTCCAAGACAGATCCGAACCAACTCATTTGACTCATAGTAGGCAATGAAGTCCTCTGAGTCTCCCAACTAGCACTCCAACTCTCTGACCAGATTACTAATATCCCCATGTCCGGCACCAAAGAATCACTCAATGTCTGACAAGCCTCCGCCATCATGATGCGAGAGATCAAAAAGCTCAAGGTATAGCAATGACGAAATGCGAATCACAAATATGCGCATTCCATCATTCGATATTTACATTTTTTTTCTTGTCAACTATAAGTACTCCCCTTGCCTAGACAAGCACTACATTTCAGTATCTGATCAATAGATATACTTGCATTATCCTGTGACAGAGACTATCATTATAATTGGAAGTAATGTTGTATAAACAAAACTTCAAAACAATCTCGTTGTGTGTCGATGCATGTGACATACGTCCTCCCCAAGAGTAGTACACTACCATCAAGCTTGGGGTGGGGGACCCAAGCTAAAACACATAACAAGAGAATGGATCAAATGATAATAACGTCATCTCTGCATTCGACGAAGCCTTTTTGCCAGCTTTTGTGGCTGGAAGACAAAAGATGGTCGCCGAAGGCATAGTAAGCAAGACCAATAGTAATGCCGAATACACAGAACAGCACCAGATCAATCGTTTCAGATTTTTTTTGATCCCTCTTGATATAGCACCTACGATCCATATATGCTATCTAGGAACACACGACCTTTTATTGAATATCCTTATCACATGAATACCTCACGCACCAACCAGCCATCACGAATGCAAATCAACCGATCTAGCGACAAAGATACCCTAGAATGATGAGAAGAATCTGGGAAATCATCCAATAAAAGTGGTATCAAGACAGCCAATACAGACAAAGATACCTCCAAAGAAGAAAAAAAACTGACCATAGAGTATTTTGCTATAGATCTGACACGTGAATCTATCAACGGAATGCTGGACCCTGTCATAGGCAGAGACAAAGAGATCCAACAAGTGATCTTCACACTCCTACGCAAGACCAAAAACAATCCTCTCCTCATCGGTGAAGCAGGTGTCGGTAAGACTGCAGTAGTCGAAGGACTCGCTCACAGAATAGTCGCCGGTAATGTCCCACAAAAACTTCAAAACAAAAGAATCATGATGCTCGATACCAGCGCGCTCGTTGCTGGTACGAGATATAGAGGAGATTTTGAA
>JBGTAD010000076.1:0-7727 GCA_041750055.1 Candidatus Absconditabacterales bacterium
GCCCGAACGATGATGCTGAAAACGTATTTCCGGGAATTGATTTCCTGAGAAATATGGAAATGACAGGTCAAAGATATGATTTTACAGGAAAAAAAGTTGCTGTTATCGGTGGCGGTAATACTGCTATGGACTGCTGCAGAACAGCTATGAGATGCGGAAAATATCAAAGCTGAATTTACTCATGCGTTGAATAAACCCGTCGCTATCGTGTGTGCGGTGCTCGAGCATGAGATGATGGAGCTAGAAGGTATAGAAAAAGCTGACTTTATCAAAGAGATAGCAAATATTACTCATGATGGTCATGTGCCGACATTGGATGATTTGATTCGTTTGGCATTTGATCATTTGGGATTGATGTATTATTTCACTGCTGGAGAGAAAGAATGCCGCGCTCGAGCGATCCCCAAATCCTCATCCGCACCTCAGGCAGCAGGCGCGATCCATACCGATTTTATCAAGAAATTTATCAAAGCTGAAGTCATCAAACGAACAGATTTCGTGTCGCTATGAGGATGGTCTAGAGGTAAAGAGTCTGGAGCCGTCAAACTCGAAGGCAAAGACTACATCGTCCAAGATGGCGATGTGATTACATTCAAGATAGGGGGATAAATCTTTTGAATTATTTTGCTTTTTGTTATTTTTGTACGCCAAAGCTGATATATAATCTATACAAAAATCTGACTCCACAGTACTTGCGGATCAGATTTTTGTTTTTTTGTATTGTTTTTTTTGAGATTGTTCCGATTCTATCGATTCTGTTTGAAAAGTCGTCTGACCTTATTTCAGATTTCTCGATCCTCCTACTCGAATCTCAGTGCATCGACCAATTTCATCATCGCTGCTTTGCGTGCTGGGAGTAGTCCGAATATCATCCCTACTGCAATACTAAAACTCACGCCTATCGTCAAACCAAAACTACTCAGACTCATAGGATCTTCCATGAATCAGGCTTTGTTGAACGCTAAGATCGCAATATAGCTCAAGAAAATGCCAATACCTCCACTGACCAAGGTCAGTCCCGACGACTCACACAAAAACTGTAGCAAGATGTCCGTATATGTCGCTCCGACAGCTTTGCGTATACCGATCTCACGCGTCCTTTCGCTGACCGATACGAGCATGATATTCATGATACCGATTCATCAGATCAGCAAAGATATCCCAGCGACTGCCCCTAGAAACAACTGCAAAAACAAAATAATTTGCTGTGAACTCTCCAAGAACGAAGTATTAGAAGAAATAGAAAACATACTTGCTCATCATTTGCTCAGATACGCTGTCTGGAGTATCGACTCTACAGAAGCCTTGACGCTTTCTACATGTTCAGTCTTGTCTGCTACGACTGCTAGTGATTGATAATTAGCTTGTTGACTGATAGCATCTTTCATTGTTGCTAGAGTCACGAATAGACTATTGTCCGGATTGGAGAGAGGGTTGCTTCACTGGGTAGAGAGTATTCAGATGATCGTGATATAATTGTTTCCTACACGTACTGCTTGTCCGAGAGGATCAGCTTTGCCAAACAATGTCTGAGCGAGTTCTGCTCAGATCAAGGCTTTGTAGGTTGCTGTTTGGTAATCCTGCTCCTGGAACATCGATCCATTGTACAGGACGAGCGTGTTCGCTTTGATATAGTCGATATCTACACCATTGATATTAGCATTGACTGAGAGCTCTTGATATGAGATGGTAGTGTTGGTAGACTGGGTAGGGACGACATATTGCACATTCTTGATGTTTTTGAGCAGTCTGATCATATCATCATTGATGAGGACTTTGTTATCTACGATATTATCGGTACGGATATCGTTACTCGCTCTGGCTGTGGAGACGGTAATATTATTGGTCCCGAACGAGCTGAGCCTCTTCAAGATCTGATTTTGTGTTCATTCTCCGATCGTTTGTAATATCACGACAGATGCGATACCCATGATGATACCTAGCATCGACAAGAATGTCCTGGTCTTGTTAGCAGATAGGACTTGGTACGCCTCAGCAAAGTATGAAAGAGTTTTTCTAATAAGAGCAAGAGGACTGATCATTGACATCACGATACATACGAAGACATAAACTCTTTATCACTGATATATAAGGATTTACCTTAAAACAATCTTAACAAACTTCTTTGGCTGTTCAGTATAACAAAGGATACACAAAATCATAGCAAAATAATACACCAAATAACCAAAAAATCTGACCGAAATGATTCGTATCAGATTTTCTGTTTGATTTCCCATTATTTATCTTACGATCAATGTGTTTTTGATAATGTCTCGTAGCTCATTAGTCTCTGTATATGTTTTTTTGTTATAACAATCACTCATACGTTCACATTCTACTCCATCTTGGAAGATTTTTCATACGAGACTTACTTGATAGTATTGGTTTCCATAGACAGATGAAGGATATTTGACCATATACACAGGAGAAAACGCTCCATCTCAAGGGTATAATAATTCTCGTGATCATTTATCAGTTATAGATAGTGCTTTGATCTCACCAGAATTTACATAAGTCGAAAATCAAGCTTTTGTAGATTCATATTCGTATGAGCTGATTCTTTTTACTGCAAATTCTATACATTCGTCAACATCTGAATTGGGTACATCATAGTTGGCTGAAGTGACATGAGTATTCCAAAAGACTGAATCACTAGTATCTACGTATCATGATCATAGATAATTACAACCGTTTCTGTTTGTGTGTGCTAGTTTGTTCCACGCTGTGGGAATAGTGATAGAAAAGCTAGGATTTTGGGCTTGTACCAGATTAGGGATGATGCTCTCTGTGATATAGTGCATCTTCTGACTAGTTGCCCCTAACCTTCTCAATGCTTTGAAAAATCATGAAACAACTCTTTGGCATGTATATACAGATTGATCTTTGCATACGTGAAACAGATACTGATCGAGTTTTTGTCCAACATTTTCAATAACTTCTTGGTCCTGAGTCGTAGGAGTATACGAGAAATCAGTAGAAGCGAAGGTAGACGTAGATAACATTGCGATAGATGCTAGGATGATTGAGGCGAGGATTTTTTTCATGAATGTGTGTAAAACAAAATGTAAAATGTATCAAAGAAACCGACATAGAAATGGCATCACGATAATGTATGTGTATGAGTGGAGTGGGTTGCTTGTACTATTGCAACGCTCGCTACATGAGACAGGAACACGCGCTGTGTATCTTGCTCTTGTTGTCACGATCTGTCCAGTATTCTCTATTTTGTGCTTCTATGTATTTTAGATTATAAATCAAGTAATATTTTGACATATTGCTTGTTATGAATATATCTGATGTTATCTCGCTGGACGATAATTATTATATCTCGCCTCAGGTCCTCGATCTCAGCTCCTATCCTTCCAAGTCCAGAGCATACTACTGTCCTATCAAGAAATGGTACGTATGATCCTCTCACTGACGAGTCTGTGAACCTCTCTCCAAAGAAGCATTCTGGGTATATGAACAAGTCGAAAATGCGTCATGCCAACATATTGTATGATGGGCAGTAACTTGCCAAATCGATATGAACAACGGACTCAGTGTACAACAATCTAGTCAGTAAGTCTTCTTGATATTCTGAAAAAAATCTAATACAAGAAAAATAAAAAAATCTGACTATATTTCGCTCAGATGTCCCTGCAGGAGATTGAGTATGCTTTTTCAAAACCCTCCTTTCATGACAGGACATCATAGTCTTGGCTGGTTAGGACGACTCTGGTTATTGATCTGTCGTTGCACAGTACCACTGAGACATAACACATGATCTTTGGATAGTACAAAATATTTCTTATCAAACCCTTGTTCTCCAAAGATTTCCAAAAGTATAGCGCTTTCTATATTAGATATTGAAGTAGTTTGTTTGAGTTGAGATTGTATTCACTGCCGCACGTGTGCATCAGTTGGATCTTGTTGGTATTTATCTGTATATAATGCAGTATACACATCGCGATATCATTTCGCAAAAGAAAACATATCCGTGGTACCTGACCTATAAGATAGCAGGATTTCTCGATATTTAAAATCCGGATAGTTGTGGTTCATACTAGTGATGAAATCTTTTTCTGAGGGTATGTTTCGAAAATTTGGAAGTAATTGGTTTTACGGTCCGTATATGGGATTTGTTGTGAGTGATCATTCTAGATGAGCGTCTGTATCACTGAGATGTATCATGAGTGCATGCACTACTGCAGAGTGCATCTTCTCTGTAAACGATGCGTGCTTCGTTAATTCATGTGTATTATAAACCTCAAAAATATCCATGATTTCTGCTCATATCCTGAAAGAGATCTGAGTAAATTTTCCATATTGATGGTCTTTGTGTGGGCATTCAGATTCAGATATGTTCTCAAAAGTGAGGTTACGGATATCTGACATATAAAGATATTAAAAAATTAATAAAATGTAATGTCAATATAATAATTCCAATCTTAATTTCAATAAATAAAAAAATCTGACCCGTAGTATTACAGGGTCAGGTTTTTTCGTTTTGGTTATTTGATATACTAATCTTCGTCGACATTTCTCATAGTTCCTTTGCGTTCGTCCATGATCTTGTCTGCGATAGTGTTAGGTACTTTTTCATAATTAGCGAGTTTCATAGAGTAGCTTGCTCTACCTTGTGACATTGATCTCAGGTTGGTCACGTATCCAAACATCTCGGACAATGGTACTCTAGCATTGACAACTTGAGCAGTACCTCTTTGGTCTTGTCCTTGGATGATACCTCTACGAGAGCTGATATCTCCCATCACATCTCCGATATATTCTTCTGGAGTGACGATTTCTACATCCATGATTGGCTCGAGGATGACTGGACCTGCTTTCATAAATGCTGATCTAAATGCTTTGTATGTTGCCATTTTGAAGGCCATTTCTGATGAATCTACATCATGGTATGATCCATGAATAGGAGCAACACGTACGTTGATGATAGGGAATCCAGCTAGTACTCCTTGTTTCATCATCTCTTGGGATCCTTTGTCGATCGCTGGGATGAATTCTCTAGGGATGACTCCACCGGTAACTTCATCTTTGAACTCATAGTTTTTCCCTTCAGATTCTGGTATAGATTCCATTCTCATGACGACATGACCGTATTGTCCACGTCCACCGGTCTGCTTTTTGAATACTCCTTCTCATTCTGCAGTACCAGTGATGGTCTCTCTGTACGCTACTTGCGGCTTACCTGTTTTGACTTTGACTCCGAAGTCTCTGATCATGAGGTCCACTTTGATATCCAAGTGGAGTTCTCCTACACCTGCGATGATGGTTTGACCAGTTTCTTGATCGGTATGATATCTAAAAGTAGGATCTTCGTCTGCCAATTTATTCAAGACCAATCCCATTTTTTCTTGATCTTTTTTGGATTCTGGTTCGATACTCAGAGAGATTACCGGATCTGGAAAATCCATTTTCTCCAGCAAGATAGGATTTTTCATATCACACAGGGTGTGTCAGGTTTTGGTTGTTTTGAGTCCTAAGAATGCACAGATGTGGCCAGCATGGATTTCTGAGATTTCTTCTCTTTTGTTTGCATGCATCAACAAGAGACGTCAGACACGTTCTTTTTCTCCAGAAACAGAATTGAGTAGCATATCTCCAGTCTTGATCACTCCAGCGTATACACGTACGAAAGTCAACGTACCTACAAACGGATCCGTAGCAATTTTGAATGCAATAGCAGCAGCAGGTTGGTTGTCGTCAGGTTTTCTTTCTACTTTGATCGTATCATCATCTGGATCTAGTCCAATACTGTTTCCTACATCGATAGGCGATGGAAGATAGTCAGTCACTGCATCCAATACTAATTGAATACCAGCGTTTTTTAATGCACTACCACATAGGATAGGATAGAACTGATTCTTAACAACTCATGCACGTATAGCTTTGTTGAGTAGTTCAAGAGATATCTCTTGTCCATCGAGGAACTTTTCTGCTAATTCGTCATCGAATATAGATACTGCATCTATCAAAATTTCTCTTGCTGCTTGTGCTTGCGCCAACATATCAGCTGGGATCTCGTGTTCGACTTGTTTTTCTCCGTTGTCTCCTTCGTAGGTATAGTATTTCATACGTACGAGATGAATAATACCTTTGAATTCTCCTGCTTGACCGTTAGGAATACACATAGGTGCTGCACTTTTGGTCAATCTAGAGTGTATGGTCTCGAGTGTCATTTTGAAATCTGCTCAGACTTTATCGATTTTGTTCGCGAATCCAATTCTTGGAACATGATATTTGTCAGCTTGTCTCCAAACTGTCTCTGTCTGAGGTTCTACTCACTGACTACTATCGAATACTGCACATGCACCATCCAAGACTCTCAAAGATCTCTCTACTTCTACTGTGAAGTCTACGTGCCCAGGAGTATCAATGATGTTGACGTGATATCCGTTCCACTGACAAGTTGTTGCTGCAGAAGTGATCGTGATACCTCTTTCTTGTTCTTGTTTCATCCAATCCATCTCAGCAGCTCACTCGTGAACTTCTCAGATTTTGTGTTTTTTTCCTGTATAATAAAGGACTCTTTCTGTTGTCGTAGTTTTTCATGCGTCGATATGCGCGATAATTCAGATGTTTCTGACCATCTGTAGGGGTTTGACCTCTGCCATAAGTAAGTAATAACAAAAAAATAAAATCTAACCATACTCATAGTGGTTAGTCAGACCAAAAACAAGTGAAAAAAAACAGATCAATATGATTTGGATGTATTGATGTCTTCTGAAATCCCAAATTGAAGATTGTGTGACGACCATATCAGACATGATTGTGTGGATTATGAGGGGTTTTCTTGTTTATTCTGAGGATGTGTCAAATATAATGATACATTGAAGATGCTGATATTTTGATAAAATGAGAACTATTCAATATGATGTGTAGTGTATTGTCATAATGGTGATACAGAAGTTTTTTATATGTTGTTATTGTATAATAATCATGTTCTATGCTAGGTTGCTAAAATGTATCTTGATATGAGCAATAGTTATCGGTTCTTATTCATCGCTATATGCTCTGAATATAAATTACTACGTGGATCAATTGAGTGGAAGCGATTTAAATAATGGAACATGATTATCTACAGCATTCAAGACGATACAAAAATGTTCAAATACCGCCTGATCGGGCGATTTTTGTTTGGTAAGAGCGTGAATATATCGTGAGACTCTCAACATTGCTAATGATTGAATAACTTTTATGCCTTATCTACAGGAGGATGTATTGGTTTCTGCTCTTGAGGTTATTACGTGACGAACACAGCAGGGTTCTAGACGATCAGCTCCGATGAATTGGACAATGAATATTTTGACATGATGAGTAGTAAAGAATCTTGGGGTATTTCATCAAAGAGGAAATGATCATATATTTTTGGATGGAAAAGCTATGGTTCCTGCTCGTTTCCCCAATATATCTATGGATAAACTGACTACTATCCAAAAAACTGATCTAGCAATCTCGGATGATGCATGAGTAGAAAGTGGGTCTATTCGCTACTACAAGGAGACTGATATGAATATTACCGCCTTTAATGCTATAACAGGTGGTTTTATTAATACATCAGAGCATAATCGAACATGGACGACATTGCCTATAGAAGAAATAGTCAATGATAAGATACTCTTCTCGTCGACTCGAGCCAAAAAGGACATGTATTACCTATTATGGTGACATGAAGCTTTTCTTGATGCTCCATGAGAGCGGTTTTGGAAAATCAATACTGGAGCGAG
>JBGTAD010000077.1:0-13596 GCA_041750055.1 Candidatus Absconditabacterales bacterium
CGTATCTGCGGATCCGCCTCGAAATCGCCGATAGGCAAGTCAGACCAATCATACCGATGTCGCAGCCATGACAGAATGATCTCCTACTCGATCGATGGTCTTATTCACGATTTTTTGGGTGGTATCAAGCGCGCTTGCGCCTCACTTGAGCAGACTATGAGCTTCGTTATGCTCTGCTATCAGATCTGGCAAGATACGATGGATGGTAGGCATCACCGACGAAGCAAATGTATGCTGATATTCTGTGGGATAACTCGCTTGGAGAGACTGCAAGAATCACAGATCCTCTTTGGGTAAAGTATAGCCATGCTGACGAGCAAGATCAGGAAGTTGTGCCAGAGATTGTAGATCCAAGGTGCGAATACTCTCTAGAAATGTATCAGGATCGATATCTTGAGTAGAAAAAGCTTTGTGAGATTTGGCGAGATGAGCGTAGAATTTGAGCACGATATCAGTCAATTTGATCAAGGAAAGTTGGTATAATTCACGATTTGTTTGGATCAGAGATTCTAATGATCATCAGGAAGACTTGGTATCTATCAACTGATCAGCAAATTCTTGGACTTTGTGTTCACCCTTTTGATCTAGCTCTTTTCATAATGTTTCTAGGTTATAAGAGACTTCTTGGTCTGTGGCGTATTGTTCGACTGTTTTTTTGTGTTCATTCAAGGCAACCTCTTCATGATGTAGATCGACTTGTTCTGGATACTGTTCGGGATAAGCAGTCAGATTTTCATGATTATTAGTTGGTTTTTTTATGTCATGCGAAACTCCAAGAGTACCATATTCTTTGGCATCTCCCGATTTGTCTAAATAGGTATATGAGAAGCGACTATTCATAGATCAATATATCATAAAAAACAGATAAAATCTGATACATGATCATATCAGATTGTTTGTTTTTTTGCAAATTTGAGAGCATGAGTGAAGTATGGATTTCAATGCATAGAAGACCAGAGAGGCTATACCCTAAGACGTGTAGCAATAAGAACACATCACAAGCACAATCAGCACATTTTCTCAATAAAATGTCAATGCCAAATCCTTGCACAATATCTACAAAATCGTATAATTTCTACTAAGGTATATTTTATCTAAGTGTAGGATGTTCGATGACCAAAACCGTGACAATAGGATTATTATGAATACTATGATGTCTACTCAACCTGGGATCAGTCATGGCCCAGCAGAACAAGTTTTTTTATGATACAGAAGATCCCAGTCAAAGCATCAGCATCCAACAAAGCGAAAAGACAAATATTGGGGCTGTCATCAATAAGACCGTAGTAGATCCTGTCAGTCAATCTGAAAGCGATAGCGTGTTATATCAACTCTTAGAGCTATTTGGTATCCAGACATATCTACAACAACAAAACGGTGATCAGCCTGCGATTGCTTATGTGAATATGATCATCAATATCTTCTTGGGGTTATCGAGTTTTATCGCATTTATTGTGATCGTTTGGTGATTTTATCAAATGTTCTTCTCTGGAGATCAAGCCGACGCATACAACAAAGCTCAAGCAAAAGTCAAGTGAGCAGCTATCGCCTTTTTGATACTCGCTACCAGCTGGATTATTATCAGATTTGCATTTGAATTTTTTGGTGCTGTGAGGATATAACACAAATATAACGAATAACGGATTGCGAAAACGAATAATAAATCAATCGATTTTACTTTCTACCTTCTATTAAGATATGTGACTATTCGACAAAGCAACGATCTCCAAATCTAGCAAAGAGCCTTTGTTCAACACAGAGGTCATGTTGCCGATCTCTGAAATCAGAGGAGATACCATCATCCTCAAGGACGGAGGCATTAGGTCCATCCTCAGAGTCACAGGGATCAACCTAGATCTCAAAAACGGAGACGAGCAAGAAGTCATTATCGAACAATACAAAAAATTCCTCAATGGATTAGATTTTCCTATCCAGCTACTGATACGCAATACCTATCTAGATCTATCGATGTATCTGAATTATATGAAAGACAAAGTAAGTCTGATAGACAACACGACACTGCAGTGATATGGTCAAGAATACATGAACTTTTTGGGTGATATCGACCTCAAACAGTGACTAGTGTACGTCAAAGAATTTTATATGATCGTGCCGTTTTATGATGGAGGCGATGATAACAACCAAGTCAACAAAGCTCGGTGGTCCAAAGTACTCTCGGTACTAGACTCCAAAGATAGCGCAGAAAAAGTCGTAGAGAGATATAGGAAATTTGTCAAATCAAGAAAATTTCTCGATACGAGATGTAACACACTCATCGATGGGCTCAGAGCAATTGGTATGCCTGCTGAGAGATTAGACGAAGATGAGATTATTAGTCTGATGTTTAGATTTTATAATCCGACAGTCCATAGTGCGCAGTCTGAGATGGCATAATGAACATACACATAAGATATCAGAAAATCATGCAGAAGATACCAGAAAACCTCAGAAGACATACTGAACCGCCAAAGCAATTTGATATATTTTTTCTCTTCTCCGCTTTATTTCAAGCTTTTTTCTACCATATCGATCAATCCGATCAACAATGTCTTATAGTCATCTCAAACATCCATATGACTCAATATCACACGTCCACGATCTAGGTATTCATGCATCTGCTCTCTTGCGTACTCTACGGATCAGGTTTGTTGAAAGATTTCTTTGATCTGATCGATCTGCCAAACGGACAATGATGTCTGACCATACAGAGTCTGTAACAGGGATAATTGCTCTGGAGTAGCGTGATCTTTGGCATATCTCAGGAGTAGCGTTTGTTTGTTTTCTGCGATATCGCTCACGATGGGCTTGCCAAGAGCATCGACAGATCAGAATATTCACTGGACATCATCAGCGATCTGGAACGCTATCCCAACAGCATCACCAAACGATAGCAACTGATCAATAAGCACTTGGTCAGCTCACGCTCATATTGCTCACAGTACTAGAGGATATCCAATGGTGTAACGTGCTGTTTTATGGATCATGACGTCGACAATTTCTTGGTACGTGCCATCGCCTTTGTGAGGTAGACAGATATCTAGCATCTCGCCAGTACCTGTAGCGATCACCATATCAGAAAAATACTGAACAAGTTTGATTTTGATGCTATCAGATAGGGGCAACTGAGTGATAAGTTTGTTAGAGAAAAGGAACCCGATATCTCCGATGCAGATGGCTTGACTCATACCATAATGTCCTCACAGACTATGATGGATGGTAGGCCTCCCACGTCTGAGTGGACTTTGGTCGATAATATCGTCATGGATCAATATTGCCGTCTGAAATAGCTCAATAGCACTACTCAGCAGATCGACATCTGCAGGTTCTCACCCTCCAGAGAGTTCGTATCATAGATAAATCAACGTGCCTCTGATTTTCTTACCTCATTCGCACTGATCGATCAACTGATGTACAAGAGGTTGCATCAATGGAGAAATTGCATTGATATGTGCTGCAAGCTGTATACTCAGACTCTGTAGAGTAGTGTGTATATGTTGACTATACGAGATATTATATGATTTGAATTGTTCAAGCGCTTTTCATCAATGTGAAGACTGTAGGTTTTCCATACGTGATCAGATATAATAAACATTCTTAAAAAATTGACATCACGATATCTAAATCACGACATCAATGCAACTGATTCGACCCAAAAAATATCAACCTACTCACCTCCTTTGGTGACCTTGAGTCCTACAGAATGTGTTTGTTCAACTTCTTTTGGATCCTGAAGAGACACTTTGACGACTATGAGTTTTTGCCCACTCAAGTTTTCAGCAAGTTCTTGTTGGTGAGATTCTATATATTTAGACAATATATTATGATGCATTATTGATGTTTGATCTTCTAGCGTTACAACCACACTAGCTTCATCTAATAATTGAGAAAACACAGGATCTTGTAAAATCTTTGCCTTAATGAGAGAGATATTTCAATCCTGGACTAAATTGTCAAACAAATCATGGGATACAGACACAATAGACCAAAGCATATTGGGATATTCAGAATTCACGACGCTTTCTTTTAAATGTATAATATTTTGTTCTGTCATTATATTACAATAAAAAGTAAAATAAAATCTGACACTATATTCTTATCCGTCTGTACCCGTTTGTTGTGATGGAAGTGATTGCGGTTTGAGCAGAATGACTTTAGGTTCTGCTGATTTTTGGTCGCCGGGAGCCGTGACCGGAAGTGTCTGCGTATGGACTTGGAGCTCGACGAGTTTTTCCTGAGCGAGTGATTTCGCCTCTACAGAGAGGAGTTTGTTTGAGATGATAGCATTCAGCTTTGTTTCCAATTCGGATGCTTGTTCTCTAGTCGTGATCATATCCATCTGCACATCGATTCATAGCGATACTTTTATTGCTTGTTGTTCTGCAGACTTCTCTTTAGCTTGTATAGTCTCAGTGGTCTCGGTTTTTGTTGTGGTTTTTGTTGTGGCTTCTGTTTGTTTTTTGACATCAACAGTTTGTTGATCTGCTGTATTTAAAGCATTTTTTGACAGATCTACACCAGTTGATACTATGCCATCTGGACTAACTCACGCCACTTTTTGGATTCATGCAGTCTTGAGTGTTTGGATCGGAGCACCCATACCATCTTTGATGCGTTGATCGATATGTTTGAGTTCGTTTGCTGCATCTTTATATTTTTTGGCTTGTTCAGATTTTCCTTGTTTTTCGAGAATTGCTCATTTCTGATCTGCTTCCTCATCTAGTGACATATCTGATCATGACAATCACAATGCATTGGCTATCGCCATTTCCCTACCATGTAGACTATCTGGAGGATTTTTATCACCCACTCTCTGTAGTATCTCAGCACCTTCTTGTTGCAGCTTAGAGAGATTCTTGATCTCAGCTCCCATACCATTGATATTAGGATGGTCTCATATTACAGCATCTACACTTGCATAACGCTTTCAAAATCAATCTTGTAATGCTGCTACTCCATTCTTGACCACAACTCTTATATTAGCTGCGCTAAGAGCTTGTTCGATCTTTTGAGCTGACTTTGCGATTTGATCTCCATTGGCAATAATCGCTTGCTGCATTTGAGGAGGTAGACGCTTCATGACGATATCAGTACCTTGCCTACCAGCTGCAGCCATACTAGAATAAAATACTGAATATCATAGCATCTGGACAAGCATATTAGGATCCTGAAGATCTCTACCAAAGCTCTCTCTAGCTGCTGCGGACGCGCTCTCTCGTGTTCATGCTCATCATGCTGACTCACTGGCACCTCTCCCATTCCTACTTGTCAATCCATTCATGACAGAATAGCGATTTCCTGACAGATTTTTCAAATATGCAGTCAAAGGATTAGTAACAAACTGTGCTGCTCAGATCTCTCCTATTATATCATTTAGTACCATATCTCATACAACACGACTTCCTGTGGAGAGTATTCCTTTGCCAGTACCAGTCATAGCTCATAATATTTTGTTAAATCATGGGTTGAGAACCTTTCCGATACCTGCCTCTAGAGCATCACCAGCAAAATCTATGACGATCTCTGTCCCAGACAACATAGTAAATTCTCACTGAGCATTCTCAGATCATGCTCCTACTCCTGTACCAAAAGCACGTAATCATTTTTGGAAATCCCCGTGATATATTCATTGGATGAATCCTTGTGTAAGACCGTTAGTCAACCTAAATGTCGCAGCTGATATGGGTGCTCCAATGAGAGGGTTTCTGAAGAACGTAATGGCAACTGCTCCTGCAATACATGCCATCACATTAGCAAACGCTTTGGCAGGATTGTTTTTGATATCATCTGCGAACTGATTCCATCCATCTGCTCACTGTTCAAAAAAGGTATTCCTGATAATAGCATCGTGGGTTTTTTTGGAAAAATCTAATGTCATGCCAGGCATAAAGGGGCTTTCAATTTTTTGTCCAAGAGTTACAAATGCTGGCTGCGGCTTGAGCAAAAGCAATGTCTTGACATACAGACTCGTGATTTCCATCTGAGCATTCTTGACTTTTTCCATGAGCTGGTCAACAGTCATATGATATTTTTTTTCAAATGCTATTTTTCCATAATACTGTGCTTGCTGACCAGACTGAGCATTATTGAATGATTGGTCAGCAGTAGGGTTCAAAAAAACTTGAGCATCTTTCAATCCTGGAGCCAAACTCTTCATACTCCTAGCGAAATCCGCGTGTCACTTGATAAAAGCATCAAAAGACTTCTCGTTCTCATATCATGTAGGCAATTGCAATCCTAACGGTTTGTATGCTTTATTTGTATCCACGACAAATTCTCACAATTCTCTGACATAATCACGGAATCTTTGAAAAACCGGATGCTTATATATATCAGGATGTTGAGTCCTGAGAGCATTTATGGATGCTATTTGTTGGATTTTAGATGCTCAGACCAACTGTTGTCAAAATTTTTCTCAAGTCTCTCAAACCATACGTATCGTCTTGATGTCATATCATGACTGGAGTAGTTGTTTGAGAAACGGAGCGCTATTAGTTGCTTTAGATCAGTCATTGATCTGCTTAAGCATGAGACCTAACGGCGTATTTCAACGAGTTTGTTCGTATAAAAATACTTGAAAATCTGACTGCTGCTCAGGAGTCGCTAGTGAGATGAGGTGCTCTTTGATCATGACCTTGAGTGCATCTGGTCATAGGTAGGCATTTTGGAGTTCCGGAGGTAGTTGTCCTGTCTTGAATATTGTGTCAGATTTGTTATTTGTTTTGAGATATAGTTCTCTTGTGTCTCTAGAATACGTCAATCGTTGTGACATGTTTTGCAGATTCATTCCTGTGACCGTTGCTCCAGGAGCATCCAACAGATCTGACTGATAATTGGGGAATTCTTGCAGATACGAAGCAAAGAATTGTTTGACGGCGTTGGTCGCTGTCGTAGGGTCTTCGACCTTGGGTCACAGATTCAAGTATGTTCATACATTCTCTGGTGTGATCATAGCAATCTCATCCAGTGAGGGAGGAAGTTTCTTAGGACGTTGAGCGATATCGATACCATTGAGAGTCAAGAGGAGCTCTGGAGTGAGTGAATCGCGGAAGTCTTTGTCAAGTTGTTGGAGAAATTGTTGATGCTCATGCTCGAGACGAGCTTGTTGGAGAGAGTGCTGGAGTGCGGGAGAAGATAGGATCAGATCTTTGATCAGTCATGCGATGATGATATTGCGCTGTTTGGGATCCTCGAGTGCAGTATGATCGATATGAATACCCTGTTGCGAAGCATTAAACAAGATAAGATTTTGAAGATCATCTGTGGGCTTGAGATGATCAGGATCAGTTTTCATAGCATCTGCTAGTATCTCAGCGGTATGTTGAGTCAGACTTTGTTCAAAGCTTTCTAGCAAGACTTTCATCTCTCCTTTGTCTCTGAGAGATTTGAGTTCGTCAGCAAGTTCTTTAATTTTTGCTGGATCGGTCAAAAACTCCTGGATACGCTTGATCTCAGCGCTGGATATCTGTTCTTTATTTTCGTCTGTATTGAGTCTATCGAGGTGAGGAGTCTCAGTCATGGTCAAAGGCCTTCGTAAAAAAGAAGGTTGCTCTTGAGTATATCTCTAACTACTCAAAACAACAAAAATCTGATCATCCATGGATAATCAGACTTGCAATAGTGAGAAATTTGTGATATGAAGGGGAGAAACGACGAAACAATTCCGTAAAGTTATACCAGATTGCTTCCCACCACGGCGGACAGGCTTCTCGCAAAGACGTGTAAAAAAAGCCCTCTCCGTCATTGCTACTGGGGAAATCCCTATTACATAATAGGAATGCATAACACTTCAACTAAACAACACTCCTTGATTTATCGTTCAAGTTTAGTCTACCAAACAGTATGCTAAATGTTGGCAACAACAAGATTTATAAAACTTTCTGAATCTTACTATCAAAGCCCTTTCAATAACTCATCAGCCTCTTGAGTAGAAGACTGTTCATCTTGCTGCATACGTTTTTTGAGTGCGCTGACTTGTACGTGAATATGGTCTTGGAGCGTACGGTCTTGGATACGTCCTATAATCGTCGCTATCTGAGCAAGGAATCCCTGTATCTGAGAATCAGAAAGTGGGGCAACACGATCCAAAGAAAGAATCCATGATGCCTCTGGTCGATAAGGAGAGAGTTGATTCAAAAGCTGAAGAAACGTATCGCGAGAAGATGAAGTATTCATGAGCAACACATCAAGAATGAAACAATAAAAATATAATACATTGATACAAATCTATCTGAGCAATATCTAAACGCCAACCTCACTGAGAATAAGTATCGTCTGAGAAGATTATTTTTCAGACAAACAAGAGGATCACAAGACTATTTGGATCAGTAAGTTTGTAAAAGCAAGTATACAATCAAAAAGTGCATACGTATTACCCAAAACAATATTACTCAAAACAATACTATACTTTTAGTTACAAATTGTCAAAGATCGGTATATTTCATCATGACAAGTCAAATCGAAAATCATGAAACACACAAGAACAATATCTGTAAACAACGATAACAGATATATAGAGTACGAAATTTGTCTTGAATTCTCCTGAGAGAGTAGGACGGCAATGCTCAAGAGGACATAAAAACACTAGGAAACAAGACTCTCAAGGGGTGTTTTTTTTGTCATAACAAATGATTGAATTATAGTCAATGAAATCATATCATACGGTTTATGAAACCTACTGCCATCATACCATCAAACGATCCAATCGGTCTATTCCAATTCTTACAATCCTCTCACGGTGTGACCAGGAGGGAGTTCATGGATATGATCCAAAAACAAGCTATCAGACATGCCGACACTATCGTCACAGATGTAGGGTATCAAGTCAATATTGGCGATCACATCAGCATCACACTCGAGGACAAATCTCAAGCAGATATTACTATATCCCCACTACGTCACAAAAAAACCGTCATGGTCGTATTCAACAAACCTACCGGCTATGTCGTATCCAAAGAAGATCCTCATAATAAGACGATCTTCGAGCTCTTGCCAAAGAGTCGACGTCAGGATTTCTATCCGATAGGGAGACTAGACAAAGATAGCAGAGGGCTTTTATTATTGACGAATCAACCATCTCTCGTCGATCAATATCTCCATCCCCGTCATCAACTCAACAAAATCTACGAAGTCAAAACAGATAAACCTATGACCGGAGCCGACTGTCTGAGAGCCAAAAGAGGCCTCCTGGTAGATCATGATGGCAAAGCTCGATCCAAAGACAATGAATGAAACCTGATCCCAAAAATTAGTAAGAAGAAATCTCAACCACATCAAACACCAAGATTTGTCCATCGTAATGAGCAAGAACGAGACGAGCCCAAAGCACCCAAAACATTTGCACCACCCGAGTGAGTAGAGTTACTCTCGTGTCATGATGTACGTACAGTGAGTACATCCAAAGGATATTTTGTGCGTATTATTCTACTAGAAGGCAAAAACAGACATATCAGGAGACTGCTCAAAGCGCTAGGCTATCGTGTGACTGAGCTGACGCGTATTTCTTTTGGGCCGTATAAACTTGCTACTATCAAATCCTGACGCTATATGATCCAAAAAGTCATGTAACAAACAATACAACAACAAAAAATCTGACCTCAAGCAATCGGTCAGATTTTTTAGATAATAGTTTGTATTACTTTATTACTTTGTGATCACAGACAACCGAAGCACACATGATCTTGTATGCTCTCATACACAACCGTCACCCTTCTTTTTATTGTATGGGATAACATCAAGACAAGAGCCAAAACATTATTTTGACGCAAGTATTTCTTTGAGTCTTTTGGTAATATATTGCGCAGCTGGTACCTGTTGCATGTTGCTTTTGGTTACCAGAGCGTTAAATTTAGTGATAAATGCGCTGATTGTTGATTTGTTTTGACGAGCAATGAGCGCTAATATTCTTTCGATTTTTTGTTTGTGATCTGGGCTGAGTGAATCAGTAGTTGATGAGGTAGTATCAGAGCTGGTAGTATCAGAAACAGTTGTTGATGGTGATGTTACAGTTGTTGATTCTTCGTTGTTGATCGAAGCACTACCCTCGAGTGTCCAATCGATCTGTGGTGCGTCATAGGTAGGCGACTGATACGTACTCAATTTTTTTGAGTCAGAAACTTTTCGTCCAAGTCAAGGTTTACTAGGGTCTCGCACGAATAAGTCAGATCTCGCAGCTTTGTTTTTTTCTGATTGCGATGGCACCTGATTATTGAATAATGCAGTACGAGAAATCGTATACGATCATGTACACTCTCCATACAATCCCCCACCTACATAGGTCTGAGAAGTATTATTGGAGAGGGTATTATCAGTAAAAGTCAGACTTTGATTTTTGTATAGACAGACAGAAAGTGCTCATCCACCAAGATGCGATGTATTAGCATCGAAAGTGGTAGTACTAATCTTTATTGATCATGCTTTATCTACTTCTCGAGCACCATCTACATATATTGCTCATCCTGCACCGTCTTTTTCGGAGATGCGAGAGCTTACATTTTTCATAAAAAATGAATTACGAATTGTTAGCGGAGCTAGGAGATTGTAAATTGCTCCTCCACGACCAGCTTTGTTTTCTATAAAATATGATGCATCAATAATAGTCTCACTCGTATGAGATTTGATAGCTCCTCCAGCACGTTGAGAGCTATTTGCGATAAAATACGAATTTTTGATAGCTACTGGCTTGGTAGCTCTAGCATAATACAATGCTCATCATCATCCTAACGCATTAGGCACACTGCCTTGTATTGCATTCTGTTCAAAGACTGAGTTATTGATGGTCAAAGTGGGTTTGTAATCTGCTCTGATAGCTCATCATTGATCAGTAGAATAATTCTTACCAAAATACGTGTTATCTACAGAAATATTCGCACCATTAGCAGCAAAGATTGCTCACCCAGCGAATGTGACATCATTAGGAGCTTTTTCGAGAGTTTTAGTTCATTTGACTACGTTGTTTTTGAAGACTACTCAGTCAAGCTTGAGGGTTCCATTTCGTCATACATAGAGAGATCCTCCATCACGCTTGTTGATGGTTTTTGAAGTTGGAGTTCATCGGTTTGGTCTCTCGTTTTGTGGAACATTTCCTCATGCGCCATTCACCAGCGCTATATTCTTGAGCGTCAAGGTGATTGCTTTGAGAGATCACTTCTCTCCAGCAGATATCCCATATTTTGTATCTTTGTGCGCTACGACAAAATGACGAGTTTTTGACCCTCCATCCAAAATAATTTTTTTACCTCCATCAAGAGATAATGATTGAAATATCCAAAACTGCTTGGTCACAGGAATCGTAACGATCGATTCACCACAATCAAAAACAATCTGGCTTCCTGCTGTTTTGAGAGCTGTATTTACCGCGTCAGAAAGCGTTTGTTGAGTACAACTTTGAGCTGTACCATTACCAACAACGACTGGCGACTGAGCTGCCGCACTACTAGCGGTGATCCAAGCAATCATACCCAACATACTCACTACTGATCATACACGTACCAATGAAAACATGAAAATATAGAATATAGAATAAAAACATACTCATTTGTATACTTATTTGTACTAAGATCAACACGAAACAGCGAAGAAAAACAACCATAGAAGAGACAACAGTATGACCACATTATCACAAATCACACAGTATATAACAAAACAAACTATACAACAATAAGGCTCTTGAGAGTAGTATAGTCAATTTTTCCTGTTCACAAGATCGGAATCTGATCTAGATACTGTATCGAGTGGAGTTTGACAGTACGTAGTACTCAACGCGATCTGAAATACTCTTGTAAATCACTCAACGAAAGTCAAGATATCGTCGTGAATACTACCAAAATAACTCTACCTTCGCATTCGATTCACTGTACCGCAATGACAGGTCAGATTTGTTCTTTTGGAGTTGGGTTTTCTGAGAGATTTTCACCACTCATACCAAGATGACATGCATTCACATATTCTTGACAGTACTGCTCTATAGCAGGCAAACTCACCATTTCACCGGCGATTTTGACAAACCTCTTGAGTCTTCAAGTAATGGTCACATACCCATCCTCATCGACATATCAGACATCACCAGTCTTGTAATATCGGATCCCATCTATCATCTCAAAAGGAGAGGAAATCTGATCATCTTGGTATCATGCGAACACACTCGGAGCAGACCGATATATCATTCACTGCATACCGGTTGGAGATTGTAGACCTGTATCGAGATCTTGAATATACAAAGATCCTGTAGGCAGAGGTATTCAGACAGTACCTGGTTTGATAAGAGAAGATGGATTGAGGCTAATCACTGGGGAGCACTCTGTGATACCATATCACTCGACGATACTGATATGAGGATAGTCGCGATTACAGCGATCAATAATCATACGAGGACAGGATTCTGCTCACAAGACGACTACGCGGAGAGTCTGTAGATCACGAGGTCTCGCCATCATCAAGACCGCATGAAACAACGTAGGAGTCATCGTAAGAATAGTAGCTTTGGTATGATTGATCAGTCTCACAAGAGCCGACGCATCGGTAGGATCAGGAGAACATACTACTCTTAGCCCTGTCAAGATAGGCAATATCGTATTGATCGTATATCAAAAACTATGAAACGGCGGCAAGCAGTGCAACAAAACATCTGAATCATACACATCAAACAACGACAATACTCACTGGATATTGCTAATGACATGAGTATGAGTCAAAGTAACAAGCTTGGGTAGCGCCTCACTTCCAGAAGTAAAGAGCATCACTGCAGGATCAGACGCACGTTGACTGATAGGGAGTCGTCATAAGTATTCTCTCCAGGATCACAAGAGTCCAGAAATCTTTTGCCAAGAAGTTATTCATTCTACCAGATCTTCTAAATATACGAACATATGATCATACTCTGGTATCCAAGATGTTGTGAGTTTGGATACGAAAGAACGAGACGTGAGGATATGAGTGATTCAAGCTGAGTGTATGCAATGCTGTATACTATCTACCGATACCGTCCGGTTGATCATGACGGGGATTTTATGCGCATGATACATTCCTATCAAAAGTACATGAGTACTCGCGACTGCAGGCATCATGACTCAGATTTTAGTTTCTTTGTATGGTCTCAGCAACTGTGAAACCACATGAGCCTTCACAGCTATATCACGAGCTGACTGTAGTCATGATTTGAGATCATAGATACGCGATACAGTAGGTCAAGAATGGATTGTTTGGTATCGATAGTGGAGTATAGAATGCATCGAGTCAGCAGTCCAATCAATGCGATACTTGGTATGATCCTGAGTACGTCAAGACCGAGAACATGTCGGGAAATGCTCGTGTGCGAGATCGTATCCCATCGCCATCAACGCAAGATCGCCCATCGTCTTGAGAAGGAGCAACGGTGTATCACTAGCTCCTGGAAAGCGATGCAAAATAGAGATCTTGATCTCAGCAAGATCCAGAGAATCCATATGTAAATCAAACAATAATGCGGTATGTATGGTCAGAAGATGATCCATAGGCCTCACATCCAAGACAATCTGTACAATCTGATCAAAGATCTGAGCATGTATCTGAGAATAATCGCGATCAGTAGGCTGTAGATATTCTACAGATCCTTGAATATAC
>JBGTAD010000078.1:0-8460 GCA_041750055.1 Candidatus Absconditabacterales bacterium
TAGCAATAAAAAAAACAGTATAAAATCTGGTCGCTTTGTTCGGTCGTGAGTATGTGTTATCATGAGTATATTATTTACTCGAGATGCCACGCGAACATACCGACAGTCCCAGGTCATACATGCGCTCAGATCACTGGATTCATCTGGACAACATAGAGACGATGTTGGGGGTGTTCATGACGCTGTCTGAGTACATCTACGATCGTCTTGACCAGATGATGAGAGCGATCGTCTGTATATGTTAGGATGATATATTGCATTGATCATCACTGTGACTTGTGATGATGATCAAACAATCTCAACATACCGTTGATCATACGCTGATCAGTAGCGAAGGGCATCTTGACCAGTGATACGATACGTCCATCCTTCATTCACAACAAAGGCCTGAGCATGATCATACGACCTATCTGATACGAACTTGATGATATCCTACCACCTCTAGCGAGATATTTGAGAGATCCAGGCGCTATACATGCGAAGTCCTGATGATCAGATATAGCCTGATGAATACGTGCGATGATAGCGTCTACTGGTGTGTGTTGTCTAGCAAGATGATCGATCAAGTATACGACTCAAGCCATACCTGCACTAGCAGTCTGGGTATCGACACAATATACCTGATCTGATCAACATTGTTTTGCCGCCAGGCACATTCTCTCGTATGTTCCAGACAATCCAGACGAGATACTGACACAAATCACTGATTCAGCTTTTTGGAGAGCTTGTCTGATAGCTTGTTGGCAAGCATACAACGAAGGCTGCGACGTAATAGGTACGAAATGGCGATCGATCTGCATACGCGCATAAATATCGCTCACCTGCTGTCAAGACATACTCATGATCGGCTCATCAGTTGTCTTGTTGACGATAGGGGTAGATATGGTAATCATAGGCAGACGAACATCTCGTGTCTCAGGGAGATCACATCCACTATCTATCACGAGCATCACTGGCACTTTCTTAGCTCAGTGCAAATCAGATGACGAGAGATAGTCGGTATGATCTTGTATCATTTGTTTCATATCGTCTGATTTGTAATCTACTATATGTGCGTGTTGTTCACACAGATTGAGTAGATCATCTGGAGTATCTGTATGAATATGGATCTTGAGATGATGATTTCAGGATACGATCTGTAGCGAGTCTCATCGACCAGATAGCTCATCTCTCCGCTGAGCAACTGTTCGCTTACTATCCTGCAGCACGAGCTCTGTACAATATCTGAATGTCATACTGTGATGCTGAGATCATTCGGCACCAAAGAGATGGTGATCGGATTTGGTATAATCAGATGGGGTGTCGGTAGTAGAGGTATCAGTATCTACAGAATCGGTATCTACAGAGATATGATCATCCATCCAATCATGACGTCATGGATCATACACAGTCTGTGCATTAGCTCCATCATGAGATCATATCACGCTACACATACCTATCAAGAACTGATAAAACCCTACAGCGCCAGCATCGGGAAGATCTTTGTTTCTGATACGCTTCATCGTATGACGAGTATATTCAGTAGCAGTAGCTACATCTTCCAACATCGTGTTTCGATAGTCCGGACCAACAGGTATTTCGCACATCGCACGCATAGCGTCTAGGATCGTGCCTTCTTGAGGCAGAGAAAATGAACCCAAAGCTGACTGATATCATTCGCAACATGCATCATGAAATTGTTGTATACTGATACTACGCTGAGAGTGCTGAGATGCTATGATCAATGCATTACATCGTCACTGAAACCACTGGCTGAGAACTGTTCACGAGTTTCCTCTAGAAGAAAGCAAGACGGTATCTTGGATATATCCCAACAAATCTGGCCAAGAATAATACGCATCTATTCCTATGAGTAATGGTTTGAGCGTTGCAACAATATTAGTACCTGTATCTCCATCGGGAACGGGATAGATATTGATAGCATTGAGATAGTCTTTGTGAGAGATTACTGACCAGATACCAGCTTTGATCATCTGTTTGCACACTGGAACACTGATGGGTGGGAGCATTATATGTGATATCGCTGTATAAAAAAACAAAAACCTGAATACGTATATTTATATGATGACTGTAACAAATATCCTACAAAAGCATGTGATAAATGCAAGGAGTAGTACGCTATCCAACATGACATGAAATCTATTGATTTCAGCATTTAGTACTGTATACACGATGTAATACCACATCCAAACAATAGATCCACAGGTTTTTATACGATGAAATGATCATACTACACTATGAGGTCAGCAAAATCACAACGAGGAAATCTCGCTAGTATCTATCCTCGAGGCATCATCATCGTATGATCCTGGAGCATACGATCTATCAGTACACAATCTACATTACAGATTATCCCTGTATTTGTGGGATTGATTGGGGCGTATGTACACAGTACTATACACTCCAGGACGCCATCCAGCAATGATATATCTGGATATCTCAGCATCCTATGAGAGTATGTTAGTTTTGTGATTGCACCGTCATTGATACTCATACAATCACTAGCCGAGTGATGGATCACTACAGGGATCGTATGAGCATATCTGCTCGCTGGAACATACAAGACCGCTATGATACTATCAGCCAAACAAAGATGATGAGTAAGTACAGCTACATGAATACCCCTCATGGCATCTGCAGTATGTGCTATCATCATATCCTACCTCCTCATACGATCTATGCTCGATACCTGGATTGCTATCATCATCATTGGAATACTCAGCCGACTGACCTATAGTCCAGCCATTCTATGAACCCGCTCAAAAAACAAAATCTCCTAATAAACTCCAACGACATCTGACCAAAATCTGACACAAAATCTAAACTAAAATCTGACCAAAACAGCATAACAACTCTCAATACAAACTCTATGAAGACCCAACAAACCAGAAGAAAACAACAGACCAACCAATCTGTTTTTACGATCTATTATGGATATTGTATCATGACTCTCAATACAAACGATGCAACTATACGTTCTACCCAATTCTTACAACCAAGCCATGCACCTGATGTTCTATAACGTCAGATTTTTTATTGTTTGAAATTTTACCTATTGATAAGCACCCCATCTATCATGATGATCATCGGACTCACAGGCACCATCTGAGCAGGGAAAGGCACCATAGCACAATACCTCCTCAGTAATCATAACTTTCAACACTATCAGGTTAGAGACGTACTCACCCAAGAACTCACCAAGCAAGATCTCCCTGTCACCAGAGATACCATGCGTGAAATGGCAAACCATCTCAGAAACATATATGGTAGCGAATATATCGTCTCACAGCTTCGATCCTTGGCTCAGCAGTCTGGAAGTCATACGCTCATTGAATCTATTCGTACTGTGTGAGAGATCCACTACCTCAGGAGCCTATGACCCGATGTACGCATCCGATGAATAGATGCTGACCAAGAACTCAGATACCAAAGAATCACCAAAAGAAAATCTGCGACTGATTATGTTACGTTTCAAGAGTTTTGTGACCAAGAATGTCAAGAAATGGAAAACAATGACACGGCAAAACAAAACCTGACACAATGTCTTCAGCTCGCTGACCACGTACTCATGAACAATGAATCTGTCGAAGAACTCTATCATAGAATAGATCGTACACTCAGTATATCAGGATATCAAAACTAGATAATATCAATATATGTTTTATCCATATATCATGATAGTGATGAAATCATACAACGTACAAAAAACGATCCAGTACCTCAGCATGAGTATCATCATGACCCGATGCATCCTCCTACCCACATATAGTCAGAATATAAGTATACCACCATCAATAACCTCCCAATGCGTTACTGAGATATGATATATCCAGACATGTCATTCGTATAACAATATCGTATTCACGATGAATATATTGATCAAAAAGCTTTTCTTGTCATACGAATCAAGATCTACTAGCGTGACACAGCTCAAGACATCAGTCAATGGATTTATAGAACGTGTCAATCAAGTCAAACAAATCCTGATCAATAAAAAAAGACGAAATAGTAAGAATCAATTTGTCATAGAATATCTAGAATACATCTGTCTGCTGTACCTAGATATCATCAATGACACCAACCAGATCAAAAACAACGCATCAATGCTCTTTGGCCTCACAATGGACCAAGAAGCCCTACAAGAAAGCGAACTACAGCTCCTCTCCATCTCACTATATGACCAAAATCCAGCACCCAAATCTGATGACAATACCGTCACGGTCAACCTCAAAGTCCACAATACTACGTCCAGGCAAATCAACTCTATCCAAAGCATCGACTGTGTAACCGGGACCTCTTATACATGAACCATTCTCCCACTACAAATACCACCATTCACACTCAGAGAAAACAGAATTACTAACATTATCCCTACAATATCCATAGCGAAATATTTTCAAACCGCTGGAACCAAGTCTATCACCTGTAGTATCGATCGAGTAGATCTTGATGGGATCCGCCAACGCACAGCCTACCAGACATTGAATTTCGAGTTATAAAAGCAGCAAGAAGAGGAGAAGATGCAACATATAGATAATCATATACTACCTGTTACGTGTTACTGTTACGTGTTACTGTTACTTTTACCTGTTACTTCTATTCATGACTCTATTTTCTCAGATCATCGCTAAGACCATCCCTGCAGATATCATGTACGAAGACGATCAGTACTTAGTATTCAAAGATATCAAACCTCAGATGCAGACTCACCTCTTGATCATACCCAAACGTGAAATTCCCTCTTTCCATCTCGCACACACGAGTGAAGAACGTACGATCGTCAAAGGACTGCTCGATATCGCCTGGAAACTCATAGATCAGCATCAACTCTCTGGCTGTCAGCTGCATATGAATAGCGGAGCGGATCATGACCAGATGGTACATCATATCCATCTGCATCTCATGAGTCATGATAGATTAGCATGATAGACCAGCATAATCACTAGATGAGACTTATCATCATTGCGATCCAGCGTAGCAATCCAGTCGGACACTCTCACATCAACATACCCATATCTTTGCCTTCAAACAAAAAAAATCTGACAAGCTTCACGTGATGGAAGTCAGGACGACGATATAAAACATTCTACATTAGCAATATCAAAAAAATATTTTTTTGCTTGCAATATTTCATAACATCTCTACAATCTATTCGTTTTCAAATAGTTATTACAGATACATGAACTCTATCGCTCAGCTTATACAGATTCAAAAAACCGTTTTTGATTCCCAAGAGATCAAAACCATTTTATCCATTCCTACGGATTCAGGATTGTTTAGTTTTTTGCAAAGAGCAAAAAAAGACGGGAGACTACTCAATCCCCAAAAAGGAGTCCGAACCCTACCTGTCTACAATCAGTATGAACTTGCTGGTAAATTATTTCCAGGAGGATATATCTCACTAGAAAAAGTATTGTTTGAAGCTGGAGTAAGTTTCCAATGGTATGGTTCGACTACGACTTGTATTCGACACAAAGGAGCAGATATCTATTTTAATAATCAAAATTATACAGCTCGTAGTATCAAACCTAAGATCTATAACAATCCTACGTGTATCCAAACGTTCGATGGCTATCGCAAAGCTATGCCCGAGAGAGCGCTGTGTGATCTTGTCTATTTACGACCACAGGCACAGTTTGACAATCCTCAATATTTCCAATCCAAACAAAGTGAAATCAGACTCAACTCTCTGCTTCCTGTTTATCCAAAGACCACACAACATCATGTCCGCAGACTCATTGCTCAATAGATATAAGCATATCCATGAATCACACATGAGACAGATTCTCGTTGCACTTTTTTCTGGACCATATAATGATATCATAGCATTCAAAGGAGGAACGCTAGCGTATCTTTATTATGGATTGACCAGGTTTTCTACTGACATTGATCTGGATCTTCTTGATCTGGACAAAGAACAAGATATCATCCAATATATGGATCATCTTCTGATTTCAATGGGTGAAAGTGAAAAAATTGTAGGGAGAGATCTGCATCGTTGGAGGTTTCGCTATGATCCCAATGGCTGGATTATCAAAATAGAATTGAACAAAAGACAAAGTCCCTTTACCAGATATGAACAGATCATCATAGACGATACTCCTATCCAAGCACAAGATCTCACTTCTATGGTTACCAACAAACTACTGGCACTAGGAAATAGACGATACAATAGGGATTTGTATGATATTCACTTTTTCCTGAGTAAAGGATACAAGCTTGATGAAAAGATCATAAATGATAGAGAATCTATGTCTCTTCATGAATGGGTTTCTAACATTATTGACCAGATACCAAATCACTTCCAACACAATACTATCTTACATCAACTTGGTGAAGTAGTGGATGACTCCCAAAAATCTCGAATCAAAAACTATCTCGCTGATGAGACCATACAGCTACTGAGAAGATACCTCAATACGCTATCATAAAACAAGACTCACAAATAACATCAAAAAAATCTGACTCCTCTCACACGAAAGAAGTCAGATTTTTGTTTTCTGTTGAATGATGGTTGGAGGGTATTACTCGCCAAAGCTCACGCTGTTGTCAGGAGCTGGTGCGTTCCTGAATGGATAATCTTCTGGGACGTAATATCCTTTGATCATACTCAGACATCTCATGACATTGTTTTGTCGGTTGAATTGAGATGAAGCATAAATGCTACCCTTTTTGTTACCATATCCTGAGAGTTCGTCGATTCTATGATATTTGCGCAGATAGACATTGTTGAGAGTCGTATAGATCGATCTGGCTCACGCCAACGCACTACTAAATGGCACTCTATCTCCTCTATCATTATTACCTACGTTACCGATATTGTTATCTGTCGTGAGATACGCTCATAGAGTACTCTCGGCAAATCCGATACAAATACCCATATCCACATCCACATTGGTGCCTGCTGCTGCATCCTCTCGGAATGGAAGCTGACGAAATATTCCAACACCATACGTATTCAAAAACCTGAGTCTTCTCTCAATCACGGTCTCTCCTGGCATAAATGAGGTCGTAGTGATGTTAATAGCTCTACGAGAGATATCTTTGAGATATTTGATCTCATAGAGTGATGGCAATATGGTTTGATCTTTGATAGCGCTGAGGTTGAGGACGGCAAGAGGATCTAGTGAAGTCCCATTTTTGAATACAGAGAAACTCAGATTGGGTCATCTCGAAGCAAATCATGCACCTCTCGTTCCAGGCTCTCATCAGGAGTATCACATCAATTGACCTCTTCTGACGATTTGTCCTGGTTTGACGAGGACTTTGTTGAGATAGACATACGAACTCACATATTTGTCTGTATGTCCGAGTACGATTCGGTTGATAGAGATGCCATCAGTATCTGCGACCTCCAAGACGATTCCATCTCTGGGTGCGTACAGAGGAGTTCACTGACTTGAAGGCACTTCCAGAGCAAGATGTTCGTAGCCATATTTGAGTTTGTATGCAGGATCTTTGTACAGTGCTCATAGCGTCGTCACAGGCAACAAAGGCCAGGAAAACGGAGTCTGAGAAGGGTTTCCGTATTGAGTCAACGATGCCAACGCCTCTCTGAGCGCAGGAGTATCGTATTGTGGAGTGGTATAACTTCCTGCTGCTCGATCGCCTGCTATCTTGATGACGGTATTTTGGATGTCTTTGCGTGTTTCAAACAAATCTTTGAGCTCTCCTTTGAATCTAGACGCATCCATTTTGTACAAGACTAAGAAAGCCTGGAGATAACGCTTCTTTTGGGTCAGATTTTCTAGTTGTGTTTTGTACGATCTGATATCTTCTCTAGATGTTAGTTCTAATTCATTGAGTTTTTTGAGGAGAGATAATTCACTTTTCTGCTGCTGACGCATCGCGATGATGAGGTCGTTGAGTCTAGCGATCAAGGACTGTATCAATGTCTCGTTGGACAATGTTCACGCGATACTATCAGATTTGATAAAGAGTTTGATTTCATCCAGATCATAGTTTTGATCGTAGAATTCGTTATTCAATCTATACAAAAACTCTGTAAATCTGATAATATATGCCTTGGATGCTTCTACGTCATTTTTGAGTTGTTTGATGGTTTCTCTGGTTTCTTTCATCTCTGCTCTGATGAGGTTCATTTTTCTGACTTTTTTGGCGAGATCGCCGTTAGTCTCAGCGATACTTCTGATCACACGTACGACTTCTGTCTTGACGTCTTTGTATTGTTCGATATTGAGGGTCGTATTATCTTGGATAGATTTGAGTTGGGTGGCGATATCTTTGACTCCGTCTGTGAGGTCTTGGATAGCTTTGAGTGCAGAGGCTGTATCCAATCCATCAAACGATAATTCTTCGACGATATAGATTTCTTCATTTGCATCTCATGTGTCAGCGTTGGTTCATGAGGCAAATAGAACGATACCTGTAGAATTGGATCAGGTGGATGGTGATGAGGTGGATGGTGATCAGGTTGTATTAGTTCAAGTAGCAGAAGTG
>JBGTAD010000079.1:0-19593 GCA_041750055.1 Candidatus Absconditabacterales bacterium
CTGCTTGTTTACCATCAATCGCTCTCATGAGTACAGTATAGTACACATATCCTAACACTTGATCTTGCGGACGAAATTCAGGAGAAACTCACATAATTCACTGACGACATAGCTCTTGTGCAGCAAAGATACGATTCTGCGGCAATCTTCATAAATCTGTAAATTCACATACAGCATTAGTATCACCACGATCAATTCACTGGTATTTCATATATCCATAAATCATCTGAGCAAGTTCTGCTCTGGTCATAGGCGCGTAGGGATTGATAGAACGGATATCTTGCTGTGCAGTATCCAGTAATTGATTATCACGCAGTCGATTCCGAGCTTCGATAAATTCTGGTTGTTGTTTGGGATCCAATGAAACCAAAGAAGCAGCATCTACAAATCAAGTGTCATCGATTCCTATCAGCGTAGGAAGACCACGAGATTGCAATACGTCTTTCATCCTATAAAAATATAACGACACCTCTCTTCTCATCACAACATCACTAAAAGCACTATCATCTGGAGCTCTCGTTACAGACCACTCTTTGATCATAGCAAACTGATCAGATCGATCCATAATGATCCCAGCATCTACACGGGACACACTCTGCAACAACAATCCTATAAAATCTGCCCTCGTCACTCCTCTATACGGATCAAATGTCTCGGTATCATCAAAAAATCCTCTCTGACACAAGAACACGATATCTTCTTGGAATACAGGAGCTAGTCATACGATATCAGAATACGAACACACTCTAGACAAATCGATACTATGCAAAGATTCTATGCCAATAGCTCTCATCCACTGTGCCAAAAATCTAGCTACAACGTATCTGTTTACTGACCCTCCCGGATCAAATTCAGAAATTTTTTGACGTGAAGTAATTCAATTGGTATAGATCCAAGCCAATGACTCAGAAAACTCATCCAATCAAGGTGTCAGTATTCGCGTTTTGAGTCATGGAGATCATTGCACGACTGCAGGCAACTGCTCAAAAACAAAGCTAGGTTTTGATACGACAGGAGTATCTATCGATACGGTCTGTGGTAGGGGTGCCGGTGTGACTACTGGCACAACTAAATCTCCATCTTGAGATCATGACAGATTAATTCAAGACTGTCCACTCATAGATATTCAGGTAGAGGATTCTCATGTCGAGTACATAAGACTCAAATCTTCAACGTCCACTGCAAGACCCGTATCTGCAAAACACTGCACAAAAGATCAGAAAATAACGAACGCGACTATCATGTATTTCATCAAAAAATCTATAGATATATAGTAAAGCATTATAACAGACAATTGTAAAAAACGACTAGCATATATCAACACAATTTTTCCAATTTAACTTGTTTTTTTAGATAAAAGCGATATATACGACACAATTTTATTTTTATAAAATACCCGTATTCATATGGAAGAAAACAAACTACTAGAAACAAATGTAGTCTTTGTGAGCAACATCGATTACCACGCAGATCGCGATGAATTTCAACAGTTTCGAGAAGAGATCTGTGGAGAATGATCATTAGCACTCAATGAAAAATGATTTAAGATGGCGACAATACTCACCGACAGAGAGACGAGAAGAAGCAGATGAATTGGATTCGCAACATTCAATAACGATGAAGACGCACAAAAAGTCGTCAATATAGCACAGAGTGAAGAATGAATCAACTTCCGCGGTAGAAGACTCAAAGTAGTATTCGCAGAAAAAAGAGAACCAAGACCAGCTTCTAGCTACTAAATTGTAGACATATTGTTGGAAGTATCTGTATGACAAAACCATAAAAACTCATAAAAAGAAACCATAAAAAATCTGACACTCACAATGTGATGACGTGTCAGATTTTTTTGTTTATGTTGTATTTGAACACAGCAGTAATTTAACTCATAATCTGCAAACTCCTCAAAACATCTTCATAACGTTGGAATGTTTCAGGATATTTGGAGCGAATATAGGTCGTGAGGACCTCCTGTCGACCACGCAGAGACATTCACGGATTTTTCAATTCGAGAGATTCAGTATCGATGACTGATGATTTTTTGAGTTTAACATCACGAATTTGAGTCATCACATCTTGATCAACAAACTGATCTATATCTGCATATCACACTGAAGCATCAGTACGTATCGTCAACATCATACGATCAAAAGCAGGTACATCTCTAGATCTTCGTTGGATATTCCAAGATGCTTGAGTATGCAACAGATCCTGCATCTGCTCATCTAAAGTCCTTAACAAATCAGATATCTCAGATATTCATACTTTGGAAAACTGAGATTTTGTCTGCTCTCATACATTACCAAAAAGACTTTCATCAAGCATAGATCATAAACCTGGATCAGAAACAGATATCGAAGCATCTCATCAAGATCATATATCAGCACAAGACAATACGACATAAGGATTGAGATGATGATACGAGAGACTCAAAACATCTTTTGTAAGATCAAACTGACACATAATTTTATACTGCTGAATCTCAAGAGGAGAGGTATGTCGTCGACTACCCACACAGAGATAATTATGATGTACAAATGGTTGATGAAGATGTCCTGATATCAAACGTACGTGTTCCAATTCAAAAACAATAGGGCTCAAGGAGATATCTTTGTAGGAAAACTGTGAACGCATCCCCGGAAAGACCGTCTGTGCAATATAATAATGATGAATCACCAGCAGTTCATCGGTATGACGACTCACAGCATCTAATAACACCGCATTGATTTTTCCAGATAACTGCTCGCCAGCATGACTACTAAGTAACAAGTCGTCTATCGTTGATTTAAGAGCTTGATGAACTCATGATTCATACATATCAGATAGCTCAGGCATTTGCACATCGATCATATATGGGAGAAAAAAAACTCACTTCCCCTCTATCGTATGCATCTCAGGCTGAGTGATGAAGTATAATTTGTTGGTGCTATGCTGGTTGAGCAAATCAAAAGCTGCCTTCGCCTCAGCAAAGACAAAATGAGATCATAATCGATCATGATTACCCGCCAACACATAGATCGTCTTACCACGCTGAAACCACAGTACCAAAAGTCTATATAACTGCATCAACGCTCCCCTATCATACGAAAAATGATACACAAAATCTCCTACCAACACAATATGCTGTTCGTCCGGATGAGCCTGTACAAAAGCCTCCAAAGAATCACAAATCTGATCCTTCATCTTACTAGTCATATGAATATCTCAGATGAGTAACATATTATTGCTATCGAATTAAAACAATATCAAAAGATATCTATCTAAAAACACAAGCAAGTTCAAGCTGTTTGGGTTTTTGACAAACAAAGAGAAAAGAGTATACTAAAAAAACAATATACTTTAATTTATATTCCACTTCTTATGACTCTTACTTCCAATGCTCGCATTCCAGTCCTCATCGATACAGATCCAGGAGCTGACGATTTTTTTGCTCTCATCCGAGCGATGATCATGCACAAACGCTGATATATCAATATCGTATGAATCACTACATCTTGAGGAAATGTCCCAGCACAATCTACCTATGATAATGCCATCAGAGCTTGTATGATGATGGATATAGAGACCAAAATTGGTAAAGGTGCAGACAAAGCCTGAGCAGAAAACGCTTCTCATATTCACGGGAACGATGGCATTGGGTGATTATCCAAACTCTTGCCTACGATCAAGACCGTTCCTCACTACGACAGTCAGCAACTTATGATAGACCTACTCAATGAATACAAAGGCGAACTCAAGATACTAGCAGTCTGACCTGTGACAAATCTCGCCAAAGTAGAAACATCACACCCATGAATTCTCAAACAAGCTGCTCAAATCATCTCTATGGGCGGAGCAATCTATGTGCCAGGAAACGTCTCTCCTGTAGCAGAATTCAACTATCGATACGACCCAGAAAGCGCTGATGTGATGCTCCATAGCTGAGCTAATATTGTCATCGCTCCCTTAGACCTTACGACTACCCAAGCCTTCCATCAGTCAGATTTACAGCCTATTTTGGGACATATCAATCACAAAATACATAGAGAATTTTTGACAAAACTGACTGATTTCACAATTGGTAGCAATATGTCGTTTAGAGAGACGCATTACGATGCTGGATTTTATGTGCACGATGCTAGCACTGTAGGATTTCTACTATATCCACATATTTATCAAGGATCGTTTCTGCAAATTGATATGGAGCTGACAGGTACCTTCACCAAAGGACAGTCTGTCGTCGATGGACGCAATTTCCCCAAGACACAAACCAATGCATACGTTCTACTGAGTATGAAAAAGAACCGATTTCTCGAGGCTATGACCGAAGACTTCAAAGATTTCGATTTTGGGGAGTAGTATCTATATAGACCCAAAAACTAGATAAAAAACAAAAAATCTGACTGCTAGCATTCTCAATGCTAGGTCAGATTTTTTTACTTTCTATTTTTTACTACTTCCCATCCAGACAGCTAGGTTCCTGATTCTTTTCGCATACTTTATCAGAGCATGAGATCACTCCTTGTGATTCAGTACACACGTTACATCCATCAAAATAACGCTTGCAAGACAAAAGCTCTGGCTGTTGCGAATTGATAGGAGCCAGATCACTTACACGATCTCATGGACGAGCATCATAAGAACATCATGAAAAGATCAAGCAAGAAAACAATATAATATACCGAGAGCTATTTTTCATACGATATGGTCACAGACAAAACGTACTACAACATATATCAGTAATGTCTGTACAAATCAAGAGATCTCATATCCAAAGTATCAAACAAAGAAGCATTGAAAAATCTACAATACTTAGTATACATAGCATCAAATTAAATCAGATTATTTATCTACAAATCATACGCTCCGTACATGCTGATAACAATATTTGTCTTATGAACGATACTAGGGTCATTCTGATACGCATTGATATGCAGGATACATAACTCGACATCCCGACAGCAATGACGAGCAACCATGCTCGATCGCTCGAGATCTGATCTAGATAACAGCGTCCTCCATCGATACCAACTTATTCCTCTCCTCAGTCGAATACATCATATGATATATTCTAGATCAAAACCGCTATCGATACGATATCCTGTCAGCGAATTGATAATGGGAACAGTCTTCGTAATAACATACCTCTCCATCAGCTCCCTGTATCGACCACAAAATCAACGAGAACAAATCCGACCTATTCTCATCATAGCCTGGATCATCAATCGAGGACTGAGTTTATTGATCATCTACGATATCAAGACATATCAACTACACCTACCAGTACGGATTATCACACTGAGTCTTTCCTTATGAATACAATTCTTGGGGCTTACTTGAGATTATATCACAGCCTTTGTGAGCTCACTGACGATAGCCTGAATATTCTGGATATTCTCTGTGTGATGACAGTACTGGATGCAATGGAGACACAATCTTTCTACTGAGTGATTTGGACAATGAGATATTCTCGTAGGATTTCTCGTAGGTTCGCTGCGAGCATATGTTTCGACACTACAAGACATCTGATGACGACTTATGAGTATATCTGTCTATATAAGTCTATCTGCGATACTATGAATTATTCATTATGGTTTGAGGATATTATTGATATCCAAAACAAAACAACATAAAATCTGACATCATTGACCAACAGAGTCTGTTCCCTTCATCCCAGCACTAATCATAGCAGGGTGGATGATGGTATATATACGACCAATCATGCAAAAACGATAAGAACAAAAACAAGAAAAATGAGCAGAATTTTCTCTCAAAATTTAATTTGATCTATGATAATATATGTCTTCACTCTCTGATACTATCATCCAAGGATCAGACATCGTAAGTTCCGTGTCTAGGTATGTCAACCTCAAAAAATCTTGAACAAACTTCACAGGTCTGTGTCCGTTCCATAATGAAAAATCACCATCGTTTGTCGTATCTCCGCAAAAACAGGTATTCAAATGCTTTGGTTGTGGTAAATGAGGAAGCATCATCAGTTTTTTGATGGAAATAGAAAAAATGGACTATCTAGATGCTGTCAAATCATTAGCTCAGGAATTCCATATCGATATTGACCCTCTATTATCAAAAAAACAGAATGATTCTGAATCTATGAGCTCATGAAACAAAGAACAACTCAAAATACTTCTCAAAAAAACACAAGAATATTTTTCAGGACAACTCGCAACGTATCATCCCGCATACGATTATCTATCAACCAAAAGACAACTAGATACAGATTATATCACACATTTTTGATTAGGATACGCTCCTGATAGCTATGAAGAACTTATCAAGATCATGACCCAGCAGGGATTTGGTGTAGAACAGCTCGAAGCTGTCTGATTAGCTAAAAAAAACGAGAGAGGGTCAGTTTTTAGTTTTTTTAGAAAAAGAATCACGATCCCTGTTTATGATGCGCATGGGACTATTGTATGATTTGGTGCTAGAGCATTAGATCCTGACGACAACCCCAAATATCTTAATTCTCCTGACACCATCCTGTATGACAAATCCAATATCCTATACGGACTCCATCGAGCCAAAGACCATCTCAAAACATATAAAAAAATCATCGTCGTAGAATGATATATGGATGTCATAGCAGCTCATAGGTGCGATATACCTATTGCTGTAGCCACGTGTGGGACTGCGCTGACTGAGCAACATATCAAACTTCTCAAAAGATATACCCAACACATCTGTCTATTGTTTGACAACGATGAAGCAGGTAGACAAGCAACAGTCAAAGCATTAAAAACAGCCTATCAACACGAAATATATCCAGACATGATCATACTTCCGTCTGAATACAAAGACCTGGATGATGTAGCGAACGATAGATCTATATCCTGAGAACAACGTATCAAGATTCTATCTACTACTCAAGCAAGCAAAGAGCGAATAAAGAATTACATTTCTCAATCATTCGATACAGCTTCTCCAATAGAGAAGACTAAAGCATTATCATGGTATCGAGATATTCTCTCTCATATCCAAAACCATGTCATTCTTGATCAATTTCTACAAGAAGCAACGGAGATTTTTGGTACACAATATGAAGTACTAGCGTCTGAATTTAAAAAATATACCAAACAACAATATGGATATAAAAAAGAGCTCAATAAGTCAAGACTCATCAATTCCGTACACACAGCCACCATCAACGCTTCCTCCAACATATCAAAAGAGCAACTATGTGCATCACTGTTTGTTGATAAATATCTAGAACACATAGGAATAACAGACAGTCAACTCATATGAGATCGAATCAACTTTTTGATCAATGTAGCAAATCTAATGCCCGAGACATTGATGAGCAAAGCTATGACGAACAGACTCTCAGACCAAGAGCGTACCGAGCTATCGTCATACCACCTACGACGAGATCAACAACGAGAAACCAATATGACTCAAGATCAAAAACGGGCAATGATCAGCCGTATCATAACACCTACTACACAAACACTTATACAGCAGATCGGCAAACTATCGGCACTTGACGATATACAAAAAGCTGAAATCATCACGCAACGATCTCAGCTTAAAAAACAATCAATATCATAATAAATCTGACAAATCTTATGAAAAGCATGTCAGATTTATTTTCATGTATTTCAAAAGTTCTGGAACTAACGAACTCTGGAACTCACAAATATTCGATTCACTACATTCCATCGACTAGCAAGATAATCTGCTCTTTTTTGTTGATGTTTGAGATAGTATGCGTGTTCTCGTAGATCAATTCATAACAAAACATGATCTCATTTCATGATCGGATTTTCCTGATTTGGGGTGTTCACGATTTCCAGTTCATCATAGCGCTGGATCAATCGTGTCCAACCACTACCAAAATTTGATAACGCCTTATCCGCAAAGAGTTGTTTAAACGCATCAAACGAACCAAATGAGCTTTTGATAAGTGAAAGCAATTTGTCGGATGTCTGAGTCGTATCAGGACTCATCATCTGCCAAAACAACGAATGATTATAATGACCTCATCAGTGATTTTTGACGAGTGCTTTGAGATCATCAGGTAAGATAGCAACGCTCTGGAGCAACTCTTCTAGAGACTGCTCTTCATACTCTGTCCCTTCTAGACCAGTATTCAGTTTGTCGACATACGTCTGATGGTGTTTGGTGTGATGAATTTCCATCGTACGAGCATCAATATGCGGCTCTAATGCATCGTATGCGTATGGAAGAATAGGGAGAATGTGCATGAGGAAATTGAATATAATTAAAAGAGTATACTATCCCTCTACATAAGTACCAATGATATTTCAAGACACGATCTGATCAATATCATCAATCTTACATACGAACAAAGGAAGGTGGTTATCAACACACATTGCAATAGCAGCATGATCCATAATATCCAAACCTAACTCTAACGCTTGTTGTACTGTGAGATTATCAAATTTTTTGGCATCAGGATACAGTACAGGGTCTTTGTCGTAGACTCCATCGACCTTTGTTCATTTGATGACGATCTCGCACTTGAGTTCGAGTGCTTTTTGGACAGCACAGGTATCGGTTGTGAAATACGGATTTCCTGTTCATGCGACACAGATGACTACTTTTCATTGCTCCAGGTAATGTAATGCCTTTTTCATGATAAACAACTCTGCTATTTTTGGCATATCAATACTCGAGAGGATTCTTGCAGAGACACCATTTTTGGTCAAAGCCTCCCCCAACGCAATACCATTCATCACGGTTGCCAACATCCCGATATAATCTCCCGTAGCTCTATCCATTCATCTTTTTGCTCATGCTACTCCACGAAAAATATTTCATCATCCAAGAACAATAGAAATCTGAAATCACGACTGCGTAAGATACACGATTTTTCTGGCGAGAGCATCGATATAGTCGATATCAAAACCATATTCACGCTGTCCTTTGAGAGCTTCTCCAGACAATTTGAGCATTATTCTTGATGGAAGTTTTTGCATATAATAAGTACAAGTAGAAGATAAAACATAATCTTTCTATACGATTATTCTCCAAAAAAGCAAAATCTGAGCATGATAATTCGATAATACGTACATGATATCAGACTCTTTCTCTGGAAGACCTCCCCTAAAAAAACGATTACATATTCACAAATCAGCTAGAGAATACACATCTTTTTTAAAAAGAGTCCTAAATAACGTTATCTGGTAGTTTGATCTTACCACTTTTTTATGTTCCTCGTTTTTTATGTGAAGTCACGAAATCAAACACAATAGGAATTCACCCCAAACCATATTGTTTTCTCAACACATTTTCCAACCATCTTTCGAAAGCAAAATTTGATTTTTGGGCATCATTGACGAAACACTTGAAGGTCAATGGAGACGAAGATATCTGTGTCATATAAAAGATCTTACAAATTTTATTCTTAGGAAATTTAGGTGGATTGACCAAGAATGCTTTACTAACCAACTTATTAAGATCTGATGTTTTAAACTCCTGTGCTAATGACTGATGAAGAACTTTTGTTTTCTTGAGTATCGTATCCAGTCATTGCCCCGTCAACCCAGAAATTGACAATGTAGAAATATGCTTGAGATGTCTCAACAAAGGTGAAAAACTTTTGATCCTCATTGCTAATTCTTTGGTAGTAAAAAGATCAGCTTTGTTGTAGATTAGTATCAATGGAAGTCAAAGTTCATCTATCTCTGATAATAACGTCTGATCTCTATGTGTAATACCTTCTACTAAATCGATAAGAAAAATGATAAGTGGACGAATATATTTGAGCATCGTCAAAGTTTTTTGATAGGCGATTTTTTCTAATGTAAGCATTTTTGTTTTACGACGAATCCCTACTGTATCATACAGCTCATATTCTTGAGCACCGCGATGGATCGAAGTAACAATGTAATCCAATGTTGTTCAAGCTACTGGAGAGACTTTAGATAGATCCTTGCCTGCGAATTGATTGATCAAAGTAGATTTACCTGCATTAGGCTTCCCAATAATTGCTAGTTTAATAGGTTGCTTAGGGTCAATAATACTGGGAACAAATGCTTCTTCGCGCTCTCCTTCTTCTTCAAACTCATCCTGATCTGGTTCGTCTGGTATTACAATATCAGACTCTCATAAAAACGACTGAATAAGCTGTCTAAGTTTGTCTATATTGTTTCACTCTTTGGCAGAAATCGCGAGCATATGCTCAAATCATAACTCGTAATAGTCCGCAAGTACTCATTGATAGTCCGTAAACACACGACGATCTGCTTTATTGATGAGAAGTACGGTATCAGATTTTTTTCCTGATTGTAGAATCATTTGTTTGATTTGATGCTCTCTTGTGCTGAGTCATTGTTTATGATCTACAACAAATAGTAGCAAATCTGAGCTATCAATAACTTTTTGAATATACGGAATTTCTTCATCAAACTGTATCAATCAAGGCGTATCCTGTATGACCACGTCTTGATATCATAAGAATGATCACTGCTCACGAAGAATATCTCTCGTAGTACCTGCAATATCAGTAATAATCGCTCTATGAGTTCCTATCAGTCTATTGAATATCGTTGATTTACCAACATTAGCTGATCATATAAGTCCTATTGTGTGCGTTTTCATAAAAAAACATTGAAGAGAGTAAAATCAAAAAAAATATTATAAATATTAGAAGTATGTTACATCTTATTCTGAAGACAATTGGTGGAGAATCGTATCACGAATCACCTGGCGATCAAAACAAGAACGATCAAAAAGCTGTAAAGCATCAATTAAGGTTGAGTGAGATTTATTGCTAACAAGAACACCTAAAGAATGTTGCTGAACATGATTTTTGTTTTTATGATTTTCATGATTGAAGGATTCAGGATTTTGGAATCTATCACGTATGCCAAACAGCTCTGGCGTGGCTCATCATACAAATCACAATACTGGCACCCCACATAATAACGCTTCTACCGTATTGAGTCCAAAACTTTCTTTGGCAATATTAATTAATCAACGAGCTTTTGATATAAGTTGGAGCTTTTGATGAACATTACTAATATGTCATACAAAATGTATATTACTTTTAGCTTGCGCTTTCAAGAGATCTTCATCTGGACCAGATCAAATCATGATGAGTTTGTATCATGTCTCATTAAACAAAGCAATAATACGATCACATTCCCTCACAAAAGACACTAACCTACCAACGAATACATAATATTCCTCTTGTTGCTGAATCTGAGCATCAATAAATTCTTGTTCTACCTGAGGATACAGTACTTTTGCATCCAAGTGATAATATTTCTTAGTCAACATAGCAGTGTATTGTGAGTTCGCATACACAGTATCAAAGGCCCTATATTTCATATCTCGTACTCTCAAGTATGTACTCACCCATACAAAAAGATAACGTTTCCAACCATGAATCTTAGAAACATACTCCTCATAATTATCCCGGATATACTGCATAGGAGAATGCATATATAATGTCGTAGGACAAGAAACAGAGACGTTTTTGGATACAGCAAAGGAAGAAATAAAAGCGTGATCAGGATAATACCAGCGAATTTTTACTGACAACATCCATATCAACACAGGATATATCACAATCAAATTACGATAATCAAATAACGAACTTAATACAGGCACATGATGACGAGAATAATAACTAAAAATCTGACACAACCACCAAGGGAGAGCGTATACCACACGAAGGCGATGCTTCTTGGTATGAAGAATACGCCTATCTCCTATCACCGAAAACACCACACCATGAGCAAAAGAAAAGGTTTCTATTAAATCACAAAAAACCTGCTGTCATCCTCAGGGATACAGCCGGCAATGTATCAATGCAATACGCTCATAATGGTCTGCTCATCACATAGTGTATCATCTATCCAAAACTTGTACAGATTGCAACGCAAAGTATAGCTTGCATTCGATAGCGGTGTTGAGTAGCAGAGTAATATACTTTTTTCTTTATATTTCATTTTTTCATCATGAAACAAAAGATTTTGCTCATCGTACTACTGCTCATCGTGTCTTTGATTGGGTTAGATACGATCACAGCGTTTATGAAAGAGCACCAGTATTATTATAGCATGCTTTCGACTGGAAGTAATCAAATCATACTGATCTGAGCCATCGTCAGTGCAATGATACCTGTATGATATCTTGTCTGGACGAGAGAAATCACAGGAATCAAAACAATATCTCTCAAATATACACTCATCATGGTCTATGTTGGATTATTGTTATTCAGTTTCATACACCTCATGACCAAAGATACACTGATATGAAGTGGCTTTCTGTTATTTCTTTTCAATACCACATTCATCTTTGCGCTAGGTCGATATTTTATGATCAGTCTGGTATGAGTTGGAGATATGGTTTGCGACAAGATCAAACTTTTCAAAGAAAAAAACATGTCTCATTTGTTATTATCATTTGGGATTGGATTGGGAACCGTCATGTTGCTCATCCACATACTCATCAATCTAAGTGTAATATACAGCTTATTTTCTTGGATTATTTTCATAGGTATAGGAGTGATTACCTACTATCGTAGATCTTCACTTCGCTGATATACAGATATCATCAACAATATTGCTACTCAGTTCCAATCACAAGCACGCTCCGAGTCAATCGTATGAGTCATATCTGTTATATTATTAGTCTTATCTATTGCCTACTACTACTACGGCTTCCAGATGTCATTCATCCCGTATTCAACCGCTTGGGATGCAAATCACGCATATATGTACCGACCCAAAGTCATATCAGAATATGGTGGCTTAGTAGAATGAATAACACCCTGATCATATTTATGGATTAGTTATATCACGCTACGATTTTCATTGATACAACCGATCAAATCACGATTTCGACTTTCTCCTGACAATATCGCCGTTAGTATGAACTTCCTGAGTGGAATATTCGTCTTGATATTCGGTCTATGAACCATGTACGAATTCCTCGAATATATCAAAATCCACGGTTCCAAAGCAAACAAAAAAATCAATGAAATCTGAAACAACCTGTATACAGTATTATTCCAAACATGATGGATTGGACTCCTGCTCTGGTTGACATCAGGAATGGGAGCCTTCCTCGTATTCATCGATAACAAGACGGATCTATGAGTACTTGCATTGACCTTATTAGCACTCATTTCCGGATTCATCTATATCAATCAAAGCGACACTCACGCATCTTCTCAGACCATCAACCAAACAACAAGATACTATGGTATTATTGCTTGATTGATGTTTTGTCTTGCTGTTATGGCCAAACCCACAGCATTCATCGATGTTGTCGTATTTGGATTGCTCTTGGCATCATTACGATTGTCCAGAATTACTGCAGTATGATGAGGTCTCTTATTGATCTGAATACTAGCAAAACTACAAATACTCAATATGAGAGATTTCATGATACCAGAGCGATGACGACCGTTTATACTGATCGGAGGAGTATTGATGGTCATTCATCCTATCAATCAAATCATCAAAGGAAAAACAAGAAACCTGAAACTTATCGCAATACGATGAGTGAGTTTTGTCGGATTTCTATTACTTCTCAAGGGACCTTTCCTACTAGCACAGCAAATCAAGACAGGCGAGCTGTCTCCTTCCAATTTTGGTAAAGGACTATTGATGGGCCAAGCAAGTCCATCTGTACAGTATCAAACCCCACTAAAACCTGAACCTAAACAATTAGCGAGCAAACCCGCTATCTTGCTAGCAAATAGCAATATCTATGATCGTCTCTTAGCGCAGGTATCATCTGATCAATGAATTCAAATTACTACAGAACCTGTAGCTGAAATCAGCGCAACAAGCGAACTGACTGAAACAACAACATCAGTATCTTCACAATCTTGTACCCTCGATAGACAACAAGTATCTGGAGGAAAAGATGGAACACTATACGATGATCTCAGGATCGGATTTTGGAGCAATACCAATGAAGATATAGGTAGATATGTCGGATACGGACAGAAAGAATTTAGTAGTCCGCGATGGAATATCTTCTTGCCTGATGGACTATGTATGTGACCTATCTCCTCAGCAGTCACATTGTGTGAATATAGAGATGCTATCAACAGCTTTGATACTAATGAGCTGAGCAAAGCTCTGACTCAAATGTCACCATCAAGTTCTGGATATATATTATTGAATCAAATCCTCTCTGCTCCAGAGACCAAACAAGCACTACAAGAAGGAACAGGAACATTATTAATCAAACTTGATGATGAAATAAAATCTCTCAACGCTTATTACCAAGACACCGTCATTCGTACACAATGAGATAGTGTATACGTACCTTACAGATACATCGTTCCATTCAATATCGTCTTCAATCGATCTCTTCAGAATCTGAGTAGCTACTATACGGATATAGGATTTATTCGATTATTCTTCTTCTTATTCGTGATTGTTGGGTTTTTCTATTCTCTCAGATCACAAAACTCACTACTATGATCATTATCTATTGTCACGGTCTTTGGACGAGCAATACGATGGCTCATCGGTGGAGGTATCCTGCGATACGGTATCGGACTTATAATCTGGACTATCCTCACAGTGATTGTTTTGATACAAGATATTGACGAACATAATTCTCAAAAAATTCATAAACAACTCTTCTTGTGAGTACTCATCATCATGTGATTTTGGATCAGTATTCAATTCCTGTTCAACTTTATCAGAATCTCATCTCAAGGATCAGTAGGCCCATTCGTATGGTACAAACAATCTAACGGAACGGTTCCGTTTATCACATCTCAGCTCCAGTATACTCAGGTCAATAAAGTGCCATATAGAGCAAAAGATGTCTTTGATCTTCAATTTCCTCATTACAACAAATTCATCGAACACACCAAAGATAGAAAAGATGAAGACGGTGTGTTTATTGCTGGTACTTATTTACAATATTTCTTACATAACCAAAGAAATCTCAGACTAGATGGAATGACAAATCGATTGTGGGAAATGGGCTCTGACGGCAACATCTGCAAAACATATCTCAGAATCAAAGATAGCAAAGTCAAATATCTCGTCATCGATCCAAACATCGTGAGTGTAGTCATGGGATGATGAAATGATTCATTATACGATAGATTCTTTGCTAAGATCAATGCTGTCGATGGATCTATAGAAGATGATGGTACAATGAGTATACTAGCTAAGCTACGAGATCAAGGATATATCACACTGTTCAACTCAAATAACCTAGGCTCCAAATACGCATTTATTCTCGATGATGCGCAGCTCGGCAAAGATTTCAACATCTCCTCCAAACAAGAGCTTATCAAACTCAGAGCGAAATTAGCGATAGCAAGATTCATGCCCGAAAGAGAACAACTCATTACCTATGTTATGAAAAAATTTGATGAAAGGATGGTCAGTGGACAAGCAGTAGGAGATATTGCAGACGTCTTTGGTAAAATAGTGGACGAAGACAAAGTCAATACAGCAGTGCTTACTTATCTAAATCAGCAAGGAAGAGCATCAGAAGAACTAACCAATCTCATCAAAACTCTGACACAAGATGAAAGATTTGTGGTATTACAATATATCAGCCTGACAAACATGCGTAATAATCAAGCAACAGCTCAACAGTATCAACAAGCCGTCAATCAAAATATTATCGGACAAAGTATTGGATGAGCAAGTCAACTCATGGTATTCGAAGTCAAATAAAAACCAAACAATAGCATACATTTGTATCAGATTTTATATGTATTTCTAAAGAACTGAGCATGATTGATCTAAAAAAAGTACGTGAAAACGTAGAAGGATATAAACGTATTTGTCAACTCAAACAAAAAAACATTGATGTTGATATGATATTATCCCTAGATGATCAAAGAAAAGATCTACAAAAACAAGTCGACGAAACAAAGTTTGCTCAAAAAAAAGCTGGGGATGCAAAAGATTTTGAGAGAGCGAAATCACTAAAAGAGGAAATCCAGCCAATAGAAGAAAAATACAATCAAATAACAAAAAAGCTGGACAGCCATCTTTTGGAATGTCCGAATTTTATACACCCTAGTGTTCCTGAATGAAAAGATGAAGACGAGAACGTTGTCGTTAAGAAAGTATGAACGCCGAAATCTTTTGACTTTCCTATCTTAGATCATCAAACAATTGGAGAAAAACTCTGAATGATAGACAAACAAAAAGCATCTGAAGTCACTTGAGCAAGATTCTTTTATCTGAAATGAGATATTGCACTTCTGCAGTATGCACTAATCAATTTTACCTTCTCTGTTTTAACAAACGAATCAACCATAAAAGATATTATTGAAACCAATAGTATTGAAGTAAGCTCAAAACCTTTTCAAGTAGTGGTACCACCCGTCATGATTAAATACAGCACAGCTGAGAAAATGTGAAGGTTAGAGCCAAAAGAAGATAGATATTGCATCGAAGAGGATCAGTTAATGTTTATAGGTAGCGCAGAACACTCTCTGTGACCGATCCTCATGGATGAAACAATACCCGAATCTCAACTACCAATCAGGTATGTCGCATGTACCCCATCATTTCGTAGAGAAGCATGAACTTATGGTAAAGACACAACATGAATACTACGCACACACCAATTTGATAAAATAGAAATGGAGACGTTTACAACCAGCGAAGAAGGATTAGCTGAACAAGATTTTATAGTAGCAATACAAGAATATCTCATCTCTCAATTACAAATACCATATCAAAAAGTAATGATCTGTACAGGAGATATGTGAGCAATAGACTATAGACAATTCGATATGGAATGTTGGATTCCGAGTCAAGAAAAATACAGAGAAACACATACCTCTGACTATATGACTGATTTCCAAGCTCGTAGATTAAATATCAAAACGACAAGAAACAACGGAGATCGTGAATACATACATATGAATGATGCAACAGCATTTGCACTTTGACGTATCTTGATCGCTATCATAGAAAACAACCAACAAGCAGACGGCTCTATCAAAATACCTGATGTATTAGTACCCTACATGGGCAAACAATATATAGGAAAATAAACCATACACTACATTCTTTTTATTGTATTATATTCATTGTCTCATGAAATCATCTATACATAATGTATTAATCGGTATGATCAGTATTACTTTAGTAGCTGGATGTAGTGCAACACCTTCAAATCCCAATCCAAATACTAACAATACTACTCCTGTATCAACAAATACTACTACCACGGAACAACAGCCTACGGAACAACAGAATACTACTCAACCCACAAACAACTGAACTGAAAACAATAATCAAAACTGAATAAGCACCACTAACAGTGACCCCAACAAACTGCTAGAAACAACCTTACAGTGAGTCCCAGTACAAGTCATACCTTCGGTCAAAGCTGCTAGCATAGCTAATGAAATGACTCCTGGAAAGAAAGCAAAAACATTGAAACTTACAGGATCAGCTCAAAACCCAATCTGGGACATCACGATGGATGACGGATCTCAAATATCTATCAATGCAAAAGACGGAATAACAGACGAATCAAAATAATAGCCTGCTATGCTTGCATTTGAAGGCATAATATGTATAGTATGTTTCTGGTATTCCAGCACACATCGTGTATTTCACGTCTATAACCAACTCACAACATGCCTTCTGCACAGAAGTCCAATACCTCGGGCAATCTCACCTTCCAGATCAAACCATATAGAGAAAGTGAACTGGGAACTTCGCATCGACAAACCCTTCTCAAACATTTCTCTAGTATGAAATGATGATTTTCGTGTAGCATCGTATGAAACAAGACATCTGTCAAACTCTATATCCAATTACCCTCAGAATATAAATCCTATTTTGAAAATATATTCTATTCAACATTCGTAGCCAGTGAAAGCGTACTGATACAAGAAGATATTAACGCACCATGATCGCAAATACCTACACAATATATAATACTATGAGATACTATAGAACTACAACAGAAATCTGATTTTGCTAAAGAATGATGATATTTAGATCCTCTCAAAGATGTCTTATCACTCTTTCAGTCGATCGATGCTCATAGTACACTTTCTATCAAATACGAGTACTTGTTCTCTATAACCAAAACACGACGACAAGAATTGATGGAATTCCTATCAGATGGATGGAAATCTCTTACCAAACCACCCAAGCCAGCTCTAGATAAGAAATCTCTTACTGAAAATTCTAGCGAAATAATTTCCAAAGACCCCAACCTATATATCAAGATATCATATCAGTTACAATCATCGCAAACTTGAGAATCAGAACAAACCAAACTACATATTCAGTCAGTTTTTTGATTATTTTTGAAAAAATGATCGATCAAAATAGATAAAAAATCTGACTACAAATGCATGATCCGAGATGAAGCCGTGAATTTTTTCCATCTCCCTAGCAAAGACAGCTATACCAAAAGTCTTGATTATATCACCTATCGCAAACTCCCCTATCCATCGAACATCCCTACAGTAGATAATTCTGAAAAGAATCAGGTAACACTCATCGGTATGACGGATTATAAAGGAGAACACGACAAATTCGGGATCAGGACAGAAGATAAATTTCGTCATATATACATCGTAGGAAAAACATGAACAGGAAAATCTACCTTCATCTCCAACATGGTCAAAAGTGATATGATCACAAACAATGGTCTATGTCTTATTGATCCTCATGGAGATCTCGTTGAAACAGTACTGGAGCACGTTCCAAGTTATCGTATCAATGACGTGATATTGTTTGATGTTGCTGACACACAATACCCCATTGGATTCAATCTACTCCAAGTGGATAATGAAAACCAAAAAAATCTGATCGTATCATGAGTAGTTTCTACATTTGAGAAATTGTATGGCAATAGTCGATGACCAAGATTGGAATATATCCTGAGATTCGTGATGTTAGCAATCGTAGAGTATCCCAATGCCACACTCATGCACGTCACGAGAATGCTCACTGACGCTAATTTTAGAAACGAAGTCCTAGGTTACACGACCGATGCTATCGTCTTGAAATTCTGGAGAGGAGAATTTGAAAAACGAACAGATAAATTTAGAGAAGAAGCCATTGCTCCTATCATGAACAAAGTCTGACAATTTCTCTCATCCAAGATGGTGAGGAATATTTTCTCTCAACCCAACTCCAAACTCAATATTCGCAAAGCAATGGACGAAGGAAAAATCTTATTAGTTAATTTATCAAAAGGAAAAATATGAGAAGATAACGCAAATATGATTGGATCATTCCTTGTTACCAAGCTCCAAATCGATGCGATGTCTCGTGCCGATGTTCCATTCAAAGACAGAAGAGAATTCTTTACCTATATCGATGAGTTTCAGAACTTTGCAACCAGATCATTTGCAGTTATTTTTTCAGAAGCAAGAAAATACAAACTCTGACTCATCGTCGCGAACCAATACACTTCACAGCTTGATCCCATCATCAAGGATGCTATCTTTGGTAATGTAGGTACCATCATCTCTTTCACGCTAGGACATGATGATGCCTCTATCATGAGCTCACAATTCAAAGATATGATATCAGCAAATGATTTCATATCCTTACCAAAATTCAAAGGATATATCAAACTCATGATCGATGGACTCACATCGGATCCATTCCCTATGCAGACAATTCCTCTTCCTACACCAGAAACATCCGC
>JBGTAD010000080.1:0-2900 GCA_041750055.1 Candidatus Absconditabacterales bacterium
TGGTAATTGACCTATATCAATTCAGCTGTCCAATTAAAGAGCAGTTGAAAGAAAACCAGCGCTAGCGCTGGTTTTCTTGGTTTTTGACCTATTTGAGTTGGACAGCAATGAAAAATAATGCAAAAATTTGACAAAACACAAAAAATGCATATTATAAGTTGTCTTTTACTTATATCATTTTCATTCTATGCAACATTTTCCCATCAATAATCTGGATGCTATCAGCAAACACATCATCTCTCTACAAAAAAAACTCGTCTATATTGCAGGATCATCAGCTTCGGGGAAATCCTACTGCGCCGAGCTCATTAGCAAAGACCTCCAATCCAAAGGGAAACGCGTGATTTCTATCAGTAGTGATAACTATTATAGCAACCAAACTAGATTACACTACCTGCTGTATGGTACGTTTGATCACCCCCATTTGATCGAATATGATCTTCTAGCTGATAATATCGCACAACTACTCAAAACAGGTAGCACTAACATTCCGGAGTATTCATTCAAAGAATGAAGAAGAGTGTGATCTCATGTGTTAGATGATCCATTTGATATTATTATCATAGAGTGATTGTACACTATTGCCCAGTTACCTCTTGTACACGATCCGATTATGATCTACGTAGACTCTCCTACCGAAGAGTTAGTATTTAGAAGACTCGTAAGAGATCAAGAAAGACTAGCAGAACCACTAGCTACACAAATCATCAACCTCGCTAGAGTATTCCCTATGTGGAACATTTTCTGAGCATCACAAAAAAAGAAAGCCGACATGGTTATTAACAATGATTATGAAGTACTCAGTAAATATGGCAAACAGCAAAACTACAAATTATACAACGACACTAAGGCATCACTAGGAAAACTCTTGCATAGATCATATGTGACGGACTTCGAATACAATGACACATACGATGATAACGGTGTCATCGTCATCTCTGAAGTATACAAACAAAAACACGGACTCCTGGATTCTGTAAAAATTTCTAGACGCTCAGAAGCACTCAAAACTCATACTGAGTCATTTAGCAGCATCACCATGGAACTACATGAACCAGGAAGTCTGACTCAGCTACATATATTACTTCAGCTCTCTGGCCTCAAGCTGCAAAGGACTGTCAAAAAAATAGAATCTACCTACGAGAAGACTGATGGAAGCATCATAGTCGTGAAAGAAAGAAGAGGGAGACTGTATATATCCCAGTAGATGACGAATGATGAATGACGAATAACAGAATACGGATACAAAAATTCGCAATTCGCTATTCGTTTATTCTATATTCTATCGATAAACAAAACACCATTGAGATGATCGATCTCATGTTGCACAATCGCAGCATCGAAATCAGTCAGCTTTAAGGTGTTTTTTTGTCCTTTGAGATCCAAATAGGTGACTTTTATTTCTTTAGATCTCATAACGTCACCCTCAACATTAGGCAAAGAGAGACATCCCTCAGGGCTTTTTCGTAATACTGACGATGTAAACACAATCTCAGGATTTACCATCGGCACTTGTTTTACAAAATCGTATTCTCCATCAGACTTGAGTTTTCGCTGAGTAGTAATGATGAGTCTAATAGGTCTACCTACCTGAGGAGCAGCTATTCATACTCCGTCATGATCTACCATCAACTCAGACATCTGATACGCAAGAGAGCGAATTTCTTTGGTAATAGAAGAAACAGGAAGGCAGTTTTTCCTCAGGAGAGGATTTTGTGCTCATAGCTGTAGTTTTAATGTTCATTTCATCACGATTTTTGATAAAACAATATAAATCTAACACTCAATCACCACGAGTCAATCCGTATATTGCCGGATATTGCAAATACTTGAGGTATATATTAATGAAATCATTATAGTATATTTTGTCTTGAAAATCAATCTACTTTTGAATAACAGTACATCCACTGTATTATGAATAATATTCATAATCAGCGCAAATGACAGGGAGAGATGGCAGAGTGGCTGAATGCGACTGTCTTGAAAACAGTTGTGCCTTTGCGGGCACCGTGGGTTCGAATCCCTCTCTCTCCGTCACTTTACTCTTTATACCCTCATATGTTTCCCAAAAAACAGTGAATCAATCTGTTTAAATTCTCATTATCATTAGCTACTATCATCATCTTCTTGAATCTGATCATTAACGCAGAGTTCTTCAAGGTAGAGCCATTAGAAAAACAAATTAGCTCTTCATTCATAGAATGAAGCGTATCAGAATCAGACGCAATAAATCTGCAAGATGCAGATATTATTGTCATCAATGAACAAAAAGACTGACCAGCAGTGATCACTTATATCACCCAACGTGGAGACAATCTATCATCTATTGCTCAGAAGTTTGGAGTAACTGTATCCAATCTCAAAAAAACCAATGGACTTACCTCAGAAAAAATAAAGGTAGGATCAAAAATCACTATCTCAGAACAACCTGGTATCGTATACCAAGTACAGGAAATAACAAGTGTACAAGTATTCGCAAACAAATACGATCTCAATCTGAAAGATCTCAAAGACCTCAACTATATCGACGATAATTCTCAGCAAATCTATCAAGGCGATGAATTATTCATCCCTATATCACAAGAAGATGCAGTGAAAAGATGACTACTATGAGTCATAGAAAATGATGACGAACCTATCAAAATAACTCAACAAACAAAAACACCGCAAGCGAAAACAAACAACAATATCAATGTTGTCAAACCAGCTATTGTCAGACAAGTACAACCTCCAGCAATATCAGATGGTGGTGGTGGATCGAGTAGATCTACAATAGCAAGCAAACGAGTATTCAATAAAAAAATCGTCAATGGATTCTCACCAGGATATTGTACACGATATGCCGCTATCAAGAGGCCTGATATCTTTACATTCACGAGTGAGACAAGACAAGATAAAAA
>JBGTAD010000081.1:0-2858 GCA_041750055.1 Candidatus Absconditabacterales bacterium
TCTTTTGTTGGCTTCTCATTCTGACAGGGCAATATATTCTTTGATTTGTATGATGTGTTTTTCGACTTCACTCGGAGAGATCAGTGTATCATTGATGATTTTTTTTGTTGGTTTGTTACGTTGGACGACTTGTATCTCTCTGCTACCTCCTGCGAGGTCTTTGATGATCAGGCTACGGATATCGATTGCTCATTGTTTGATATACTCTTTATTCAGATACGCAAAATAGATAGATCCAATCTGACCCAAGTCGTGTTCTGCTAGTACATGGTTGATCACATAGGATTGAAAGCTCACATCAGCAATCAGATCAGATTTGATTTCTCCTATTGGTTTATCTTCTCCGTCATCCTTCATACAAGCACGGATACCTGACTTTGCTTTGACTTCTATCAGATCATAGCTTGATCCATTCCATACCATCAAATCCGCTCTCACGAGACAATCTTTGTATTTGAAAGTAGGTTGATATAAGACTGGTACGTTGTTTTTGATCGCTTCGAGTGTATCGTCTATCGCTTTGGGGAGATCCAATGTGAGTTTGATCAATATTTCATCATCGCTCTCTTCATCATCTCACTCTTCATCGTCATTGTTTTCAGATGCTTCAGATAGTTTCTTGAGTACAGTAAAGCGAGGCATCAGATCCAGAGCTGTCGTGCGATATTCCAGCTCCAACAATTCTTTGACTGCGTCTTCTACCGCTTGTCCGATAGCCATGATACTTTCTTCTTGCTCTTGGGTTTCTATCTTACGGATTTTTTTGTAGACTTTGGTATTATTTACCTTCCATCGAGCAAGTTTGGGATAGGTCATATAATCTACGAAGATTGATTTGGTGATATGCATAGGGATTATTGTTGATCTAATAAATATTGTGCTCATTCAATATAAGCTTCCAATGATCATCGCTTTTTTTGATACTCAGCCATTTGATTGCGTACATATTCGTCCGCTTTTTCTCTACTGACTGATCATTTATCAGAGAGAACATCAAGCTTATTCATCCTCAATAGTTCATCCAAATACACAATCCAGTCTTGCATTGTAAGATCTCTCTCATACGCATACTGCAATTCCGCAAAAGCAAAGAACTGTTCACAAAGAAGATAGAGTTTTCTCAATTCGGATTCGAGGAGATAGTTTTTACCGACCGTAGCTTCTGACACGGTAATATTGTTCTTGCTATGATGGATCATGCCTAGAGCTGGCTTGTTGCTATCTACTCTCTGCATAAGAATTTCAGGCGACGTCATTCCTACTACAGCATAGTGAAACTTATTTTGGATGGTTTGAAAAAATTCTATCGCTTGAGTATTAGATCACTGGTAATCTATGGCAGTAGTAAAAAGATCTTTGATTTTTTCGTACACATTTCTCTCATCAAATCTGATGGCTCTGACTCTTTCCATGAGCTGGTCATAATCTCTGGCTCACCCAAATATTTTTCATCATTTCAATCTCTCATCGTCCAACACATAGCCTTGCTGGATATATTGTTGGATAATCTGATTTGCTCGAGTACGAAAACTCGTTGCTTGCGGACTATTGACTCTAAATCCTACGGCAATCACGACTTGGAGGTTATAGTACTTTTTTGGCTTCACAAAGGTATTTTTAGTTTTTTGCATAGTATTTTCGGTATTTCCGAATTTACTTCCAGATTGGCTTGTCAACTCTTCTTTGAGCTCTCCATCAGTATAGATCTTTTTGATATGTTCAGAGAGTGTGCTGTTTGCTTTGCCATAAAGCTTACCCATCTGATCCTGTGTCATCCACATCGTATCATGCCAAAAAATAATATCTGACACGATAGTCTGTGTGGATGGATCGGTGTAGGTGATGAGAGAAGTGGGCATAGTGATGTAGTAGATTATAAAGCGAGTTTGGGATAGTCCATGAAGTCGACGAAGAGGGATTTGGTGAGGTGCATGATTACCAAGATTGTATAAATGAATTTCGATATTCTTTGATTTGTTTTTTTTGATTTGGAGAGATCTCTCCAAGTTTTTTATGAAAGAGAGATTTATGATACGTAGTTATTTTACGTAGATCTATTGTGCTATCTGATCTAAGATTGTTGTTATTATCCATAGGTAAAGAAATTATATTTCCTGACAATTGTTGTGAACTAATTTTCAGAATAGTATAATCATCTCAGTTTTCGTACAATACCAAAACAGGTCTTAATTTTGATCAAGATCAATCTGTAAATATAAGATCTGCAAGGAGAATATCTCAAAATGTTCTTTTATCTGTAATCTTCATAGAGGTCTGGTTCATTGGCTAAATCAGAAAAAAATCAGGAAAACATTGCTTCTTTTTGGGTGTTTTCTTTTTTCTGTTCTCTTGCTAAAATTGAATAAGGATATTCACGAAATTTCACGAGATCATAAGAAATAATATTCATATCGTTGGTGATTTGTCGTGGTTTATCTTCGTGAGAAAGTTTGCTGATTTCTGATGCTTTGAGGTCAGAGTATCTTTGCAATACCTCATCGATACAAGATCTTTGAATCTGAGTAAACCAGTCTTCATCTACGGGAGTATTTGCGATATATCTTTGTTGATAATATTCTCCGTATTGAGCAGTGAATGAAATGATTTCATTATTACTCTTCATTTGTTGGATGAGTTGATCAAAATGCAAGGGAGCTGGTCCCATAGGTAGTTTGATAAACGGATATCCAGCAATATATTGTTGATGCAATTCAAAGAAATCAAACTCAGAAAAATACAGGAGTTTGTATAATACTACCTTTCCCACATTGTATTTTGCTCATGCTTTGGAGAGAATGTAGAGGATGAGATGTTTGAAGATTTCCTCTTTTTGAGCCGTGATAGCAATATCTGGTTGT
>JBGTAD010000082.1:0-10702 GCA_041750055.1 Candidatus Absconditabacterales bacterium
TACCAAATCAAAGGATATCCAGGACACGTCACTCCATCTCAATCACATCAGACTGCTTATTCGGATCAACATCTTTTGGAACGCTCAGAACCTTTGACTTCGGCGCCTGACGACGAGCTCATCACCTGTTACCTCATACATATCTAGCCATTCAATTGAATACTACTAATATGTAAAATGGACTGCTTAGATCTATGACCAATAGTTCTTGTATACCTATTTTTTCTTCTAAACTTAATCACTCTAATCTTATCTCATTTTACTAGAGGCTCTTTGACCTGAACTTTAACAGAAACCGAACCGAGATAAGGCGCTCAAAGCTTCATCAAATCGCTAGATTCATCGAATACCATGACCACTTTAACATCATCCAGTATAGACTCATCTACAATCTTATCAACTAGTATATCCACACCCTCACTAACAATATATTGATGTCATTGCAAATCTATAACTGCATACATAGCTTAAACAAACATTCAAAAATAAATCAAATTTACAATAAGATAAGACACTATATTATTACACCATCTTTCATAATTGAGAGAGCGTATTATATTTCTTTTTGGTATCTCTATACGTTTTAGAAACAATCGCTTTAATTCTAAGATATCTCCTTGCTCATGGGAATCTATACTCCACAAATTTTCTATACCATTTAGTACCATAGAAAACCTGCTTTCTCGCTTTATCTATAATATGCGAAGACCAAAGTTCCTTTTTGTAGTACGAAACAATTCTGTCATTCGTATTCAACTCTCATGTTCTGTAGACGGTGAATCACATTGATTATTGATATTGAGCAAAATATAAAAACTATATAATATCGTATAATATTTATCAGATCTATTTCAATAGCAATTGAAAACAATATACCCGATAAAAAAATACTTTATTATTTGATATGTCGAACACTACCAAGGAAGTACAAACATCTGACATCTAAGCAATAAGATTGAAGACACTCATTTTTCTTGAAAGATTTTAATGGATACAAATATCTAAACGAAATATAGAATTTGTTACAAACTTATCTCAAAAAGACACATGCGATGGGATTATAACCTGCCGGGAACCAGAATCGAACTGGCACGACCGTGAGGCCGCGGGATTTTAAGTCCCGTGCGTCTACCAATTCCGCCATCCCGGCATGAATACAAATCTAAAGCGTTAAAGACTCGTACCCAAGCTTTTACAAAAAACTACTATTTACCCATTACTTCAACCACGATTTTGTTAAATACAGATGGGAAAGCAAGCGCAATATTAGACAAAACCTTCCTATTTACAATCATATTAGATTCATCACATCTATTCATGAATCTACTATATGAATGTCACTCAGAACGCACAACTGCAGATATTCTTTCAATTCGCAACTTCCTAAATTCTCTTTTTTTCTCTTTTCTTCATTCATAAGCATGCTCACCCTGTTTTATAAGAGCTAATCTCACCTGCTTGTAGACATTTTTTCTTCACAACCTAAATCAAGTTGCTTGTTCAAAAAACTTTTTATGTCTTTTGTGTCTCGTGAACCCATTGGATACTCTTACCATTATCTAGCACTATAAGGAAGTAAAGTTTTTACAGATTTAGCATCTGACGGATGAATTTGCTTTCACATCTTATATCTATCATTCGCCGAATCTTTATTTGACAACAAGTGCCTGTTATTAGCTTTCTTGTGAATCAACTTATTGTTTTTTGTAATTTTAATTCTTTTAGCTATTCACTTGTGAGTTTTGAGTTTAAGCTTCGTAGCCATACGTTTTATTTTTTAGGTAATAAAATAATAGATATTCAGTTGTTTTCAACTTTAGGTTGTGGGTATTGGGATCTTCATATATGACTAAGAGTTTCTTGCATAGTAGAGAGCTGTGTGATTACTTTTTGAGCAAATCATCTCTCTCTACCTCTCAATCTCACGACACACTTTACTGAATATCACTCTTCTAGAAGCTCTTGTGTCTTTTTGATTTTGAGCTGAAGGTCATTCTCTCATATAGCATATGACAATTTTATTTCTTTAAATCACTTTGACGCTTGTTTTTGATTCTTCTTTTTTACTTTGTCTTCTTTTTGCTTAGTATACAAATATTTTCCTATATCTTCTACCATTTTTGCGGTACATAACATCTCTGCTGCATTATACGATATTTGCATAAGATCAGCTGACTTCTCTTGTGCTAACCTAAACGCTTGATCCCTACTCATTACTCACATGTTTTCTCAATCCAAGGAAATTAACATAATCTTGGGAGCTTTAATTTGTTCGTTTACATACAACTGCTTTGTTCACCTAAAATCAGAACGTCATTTATTCACATTATTCGAACGATTCGCTGTCCCAGAGGATCATTGAGTAGGACGAGCAACATAAGCGGATACTGGACGCTGGTTGGAAGATTGTCAAGAGTTTCACAAAGGTGTTGCCATACGGTATAAAGAGGGTAAAATAATCTGAATTTTATTGGTGCTCCCGGCGGGATTTGAACCCGCGATCTTCACCGTGAGAGGGTGACATCCTGGACCACTAGACGACGAGAGCATGTCCAATGGCATCACTAATTTTTACAGGGTTTAGATGCATTGAGTACTTTTATAATATGCCTCCACTAGGAATCGAACCTAGAACCTACAGCTTAGAAGGCTGTTGCTCTATCCAATTGAGCTATGGAAGCAAGTGATATCGTGGTTGATACTATGTGATATCAAACAATATGGAACCGAGGGGAGTCGAACCCCTGACCTCCTCGGTGCAAACGAGGCGCTATAGCCAACTAAGCTACGGTCCCAAATGTTTCAACACAGATACACTTTAAGGATACTATACTTTTACACAATAATACTCATACCTGTTTTACTACTTTTAGATTAAACCTGGGAAGGGAAGGATTTGAACCTTCGTAGACTTTCGTCGGCGGATTTACAGTCCGCTGCAATTGACCGCTCTGCCACCTGCCCATATATCAATTACTACATTTGACATTTCTCTAACACATTGTTTTTTTTACTTAATTCACTTTCAGGTTTCTCTATTTTTTTCATTTACGAATACTTATTTTGTTTTATTTATTTTGTTTTTATCTCGATACCTACACAATTTGACAACAACGTTTGTAGATAGACAATACTACTCAAAACACTACATTCCATAGGTTTATTGTACGGATTCTTGTTGTACAGAACCGACAGAAGATCACTCAATACCAGGCATTTGCTGAGTCTGCGTAAGATCTATCAATCCGAACATAATACTAAAACCAATAATCATTACAACAAAGCTTCCTAACACGTATCATTGCCTGGTTCATCACAAGTTACGATCAGCTCGTTCGATATTACCAAACATTTCTACAAGATAATGTGAGTAATATCAAATAGTTCATCATATCAATACAACAACAGATCACAACAAGAATGTTTGCATACTTATAGATTCGCCATGAAACAAAACTTTATAGTGAGCGGATAACGGGACTTGAACCCGTACGGGCAGAGCTGAATTCTGCCATGCTACACCAATTACATCATATCCACATACGACCAACAAAAGCACCGCATTCACAATGCATTGATCTCATCGTTTACAGAACTTATAATCAAAAATCAAGAGAAAGTCTGACAAAAGATGTATCAATCTATTTGTTTCAGCTCAAGTATGAGATGCACGTTATCGGATATGATGATATCTAGAGTTGATTTTGATATACAATCCAAGACTCATACAAACGGTATGTATTAAGGAAGTAAATACATGTTGCTGATTGATTGTATCGTGAGCATGGTCAGCTTTTTTAGTATTATTTGAGTCTAGACTAATGAGAATATTGATTTCATCTTGCTTTCATACAGATTTATTTCAGATTTATAGATAGTGTTGAAAATTCACCTGAAATGCTTGATCGCTAAAGCCGTTCTCTGGCGTATATCATAGTCACTGTTTCAAAAAATCTTCGGCTGACGTACCTGTCTGAGCACATTGCTCTTTTATTTCTGAGAGTTTAGTTCTAATCTTCGCACTAAAATCTTGGGCTCCTCCGAAGTAGTACTCTCGCTTGGGCTCTAGCGACGGATCAAGTTGTTTCAACGCTGTCGTGATATCTTGCTGGACATCTTTGTATCCTTTTCCGTGTTCGCCTGAGATTCTTGGTGGAATGGTTCATCGATAGACCTTGATGGTTCAAGCAGAAACAGAAACCTGACATTCATCATCTTGGATCGTTCCCATTCTGAGCATGAGCGCTGTTTGGATGAGATCAGCTTGTTGAGACTCTCCCATCGTTTTCCAGGTTTCTTTGAGGTGTTTTTCGGCTCACTTGCGGTCGTTTTTGTAGGTAGTGAGAAGTTTTTGTACTTCAGCGTCACTGGTGTCAAAAAGATACTCATATCACTCATACAATCACCACGCTATGAGAGCAAGCGCTGCTGCTTTACCAAGTCTTCTTGGCTTGAGAAGTTCTTTGGCAAGCTCTTTAGGTTGCATGACGAGCGCCTTGGTAAAAAGGGCTGTTGTCTTAAATCCTCTGTATATTCCTTGAGCTCACATCTTAGCAAGATCTGCAATATCGGTGAGTGGAGAGGTAAAAAACTTCATGAGAGATTTTCGATCTTTAGGATTTTTTAGTAATGCATAAAAATCATATCAAATCATACCAATACTCAGTCCAACAGAAGTAGTATCTAATTTTTTTCCTTCTTCAAATCCACTATCGCAGTAAATCGTGTACACTGGTCAGATAATCGGAACAAGAGACATCAGGTCTTTGCTTACTTCTGCTACTTGCTCCATTAGTTTTTTGTCTTGATTCTTGGAAAGACTAAGTCATCCTATGGCAATGATAGGGATTTTACCCACTAACGCTTTGATTGCATCAGGTGATGATTTTGCAAGTGATTTGAGTTCTAGAATACATGCTTTTGCTTCTCATAAATTATTAAAGGCAAATTTCACTTTATTTCAAGCATCGATGGCATCGAGTGTAGATGATCAGAGAGCAAGAGCATTGAGCATACGTTTTGGCATCTTTGCCAATCCTGGTGAAGCTAATCTTGTTTCAATGAGTTGACACTGTCCTTTGATCTGTTTCTGAAAGTCAATCAATGAACGCATCTGCAGCCCATGAGAAGAAAATATATTTAATGCTTTAAAATGATCTATCCACCCTATTTTAGCAATTCCGTTCGCAGTTATGGTTTTCATCGCATTTCCTAGTCCTTTTTGCATTGATTTCAAATCTTTGGATGATTCGATCGCGGTGAGAGCATGACATTGAGTAATTCATTTTATTTTTAATTGCTCGGCAACGTATTGTCACAGAGTCTGTCCAGCAGGAAGCTGTTTAGGAGCTTGTTGAGCGATTTCCAATCCTTGCGTCAAGGTAGAAAGTTCTTGATGCATTATTTTCATTTTTTTGATCGCATCCTGCACAAATCCTGATGTACCGTTTTGAGGGAGAATATTGACTAATTCTTCCAATGGCTTGATCGCTTCTTTAAATTGACCAACATGATTTTTCCCGATCATTGAGAGTTTTTTGATATCTTCAGTCGATTCAACTGCTGTTCGTATGAGTGCTTTGGTGCTGAGAGCTGAAATTTCAGAGAGAGCTTTGAGAATGAGATTGTTTTTTGAGCTATAGATCAGACGGTAAATAATTCTCTCACTATGAGTTGGTAACCACTTATATGCCTCACGTGCTGCTTCTCCTACCTTGGAGAGAGGAACTTGTCAGGTTAGTCCTCTCACAGAGTCTCCGAGTAGTCAGATATTCTTCGCTCCCAATCGCAAACCAAATTCTCCCATCTCCCAGACTACCTGTCCATACGTCATCACACCTTCTTCTACTAATGCTCCTGTCAATTGCATACCCACACTCATGGGTAGCGTGACACTTGATAGCAAGATCGATCAGAAATGTCCTTTACCTTCTTTTCCAGCGAGATGATTTCGTAACTGAGACATTCCACTATTGACATCAGCAAACTGCTCTTTGAGACGAAGCTTGGATATAATACTGTCTATTTGTTGCTTGGTAATAATTTTCCCTGTCATCTCTTGCACAAATGCAGGAAGCTGTTCTTTGAGATATGTAGTCATCTCCACGGCCTTTTTCTCTGCGGTTTCTTTGAGTTCCGCAAGTTCAGTAGGAGATGCTTTTTCTTCAGCTTCTTGTTTGATGTGTTCTGCTTTTTCTTTCGCTTCCTCAGTTTTATTTTGTCCCTCTTGCTCGAGTTTTTCCTTCGCTGCATCTGCGTCTTGCTTGAGTTTTTCTGCTTGCTTTCTTGCTTCATCGGCTTTCTGTTTTATTTCTTCTGCTTTGCTATTCATCGACTTGAACTGATCCATGACTTTACTTCACAGTGCGAGGCTTGCAAGCATCCCCATGATTTGATCGTAGACTCCATGATATCGTTGGTCTCCTTTGCTTCAGTTTGCTTTCCACAGGAGATAAGGTTCAATCAAACTCTTTCTCAATGTCTTACCCAATCCCCAGGCTCGTCCATCGATAGGTTTACAAACTTCTTCGATCTGTTTTGTGATTACCTCTGATCAGAGAGTAGTGTCAGGTTTGTTGTTTTCTACTTCTTTGTTGATTTCTTGTCTCAGTTGGTCTACCTGTTGCTCTCCATGATCTGCAGTTGTCTCGGTCTCAGTTTCTTTACCCTGTTCTAAATACTGATCGACCAATCGCTCGACTCTATCGATATTGGGTTTGAGGTGAGCGATATCCTTATAAGCTATATATTCAGCTAATGTCTTAGCATGTTGCAGTCTAAACTCTGGAGATAACAAAGAAAGAAGCTGATCCAGAGACTGGTAGGCTTGCTTGGTCGCATCAGGAGATATGGTCTCTTTGCGGTCAATCTTGGATTTGAGCTCATCCAAAGAGCTACGTGTCTGGAGGATGAGTTTCTTGAGCTCTTGAAGTTTATACTCCGTCTCTTGAGTGGTGTTGAGGCGTTCTAATGAAGAGGTGGTAGACATGAAATTGAAGTGAGTTTGTTATAAAATTTTATAATACCTTGATGCTAATGGATTGAGCTATTCTGTTACGAGATTTTTCTGCAGATATTCTTTTTTCATCTATTCATTGTTTGACGAGATATTGTTTTACCGCTTGAGCTCTTTTTTGAGCAATTTCATGTTTTCCGTTCCCATGATATCCTACTATGAGGATTTTTTTGTCAGGATGAGAGCGTAAGTACTCTGCTACTTCATCGAGATTTCTTCGTATTTCGTCGTTGAGGAACCTTGGCGAATCTTGGTGAAAAATTTTCTTTTGCCCGTAGTCAAACAATTGGTTTAATTTTTCCTCTTCTTTTCCTCCTTGCTTTTTAATTTGATCTTGTAGAGTATGTAGTTGTTCTCTTGCATCCACCATGATATCTTTAGGTTCAATAATTTTCATATCTACTCATATGAGTGGTTTTATCTCAGGTCTAAAAGCAAACTCTGGTGCTGTGAAGGCAGGTAGCGATTGAAGAGGTAGCATGATTCAAGTAGGTTTTTTGGTGGGAATGAGAGTAGTACTTAATTCCATAAAACCATCAGGACGTTTCCTTATGAAAACAATCTTTTGTAAACCTTCTTCTTCTCTGTTTTCAAATATACGTATCATTTTATTTGGGTCTACTAGATATGAGCTTTCTATGTTGTCATATAGATCCTTTTTTATTTTATCTGCTTTATATTTATGCAAGAGGTTGTTGTAACTTTCAATATCAAAGGATTTTAGTGCATCTAACAATGATCATCTATATATGGTATAAGTAACATCTATTGTTTTTCCGTTTGATTTTTTCATGGATACCGTTTTTATTTTATCTCATCTTATAGCAGCATCAACAAGTTCTTTTTTATTTTCTTCAGATGCTGAGTAGCTTACTCCTTCAGGATTCGTTTCGTAGTCTGTAGTAGTAACTCACCTTTTTAGATCTATAGCTCTTCTAACAGCCATTTCATACTCTTCTTGCTGCTCTTTCAGTTTTAGATTACTGATATTAGTACGATAATTTTTTGCTTCAACGTTTTGATATTCACTTCATCGTTTTTTGTATATAGGGACATAGATGATATTGTATCGCTCACTTCTTTGTCTCAGATAGTTTTCCATCTGCGTAACATCTATAGCAAATGTATCATCCCAGTCGGTATTGTTAGAAAACTCTGATTTTCCTTGATTGAGAAATGATACATACGTCTGAAGAGCTTTTGTTTTCTCTCCTCAGTCTGTTAATCACGAAATATACTGATACATCAGATGATCCATACGATTTCTAAAGCTCCCTATTTGATTTCCCATCAGCTTTTTGATTTCTTTAAAAAGCTTTTGGGTTTTGTCTGTACTAGACAGAGCTTCTTCCAACCCACTAATATCTTGTTTATCAAGAGATGTGGTCTTAGGATCGAGAATCTTCTTAGGATCAAATGGGTCCAATGAAGACGATAGTGATTCTTGTCCTGTAGGCATGAGAATGAGAATAAACATATAACAATTAAAAATACTTATGATGTTGCTTTGACGGGGTTAGTGATGTTGTTTTCGATGGTTTGAGATCACTGCTGTATCCCTCGCTGACCAGATGATGAGAGAGCATAGACGGTTTGAGAGATCATAGGAGTCAATACCATTCCAGTACCAATAACTGCTGCGGTATTTTTGGCTATCCTGACTGTCTGATTGACGACATCGGCAGTTTTGTTTCCTATTTTGACTCACTTACTAGCTCGTCAGACGACATTGCCGACGACAGGGATTGCTGTGACTCACGAGAGCACTCTCTCGAAGATGGATAAGTTCCTTCAGGCAATATAATCGACTCATGTGATGGCTTCGGTCGCTCATTGGATATTCGATGCAATAGGGATAAATCATGTCGCCAAACTTGCTGCTTCCCTTCCTGCTTGAAGTACATTTCATTTTTGTCACTCCATTACGAGCGACCATAATGCTAATCATACTACCATTTTCCCTACTTTCATATTACTGAGTATCTTTTCTATTCATCCGTTTGCCTTAGCTAACTTTTGTAATGTAGGGTTTCTTTGGTACAATACTTTGATCTCTGCGTCAGGTAATTTTCACAGCGCTTGAATAAGATTTGCATTCACATGTATAGAAGCCGTATTTACTGATGCCACCTTGGAGTTAAACTCTTGTAATAATTTATCTCTCAGCGCTTGTTTTTTTGCTGGGTCTTTTTCTTGTTCGATTTGCTTATCTAACTGAGCTTTTTCAACTTCAAGCTTTTTACCTGCTTGTTGTAGTGCTATATATTCTGCTTCGAGTTTTTTTATCTGAGTTTCAGTTTTTTTGATGATTTCTTTTGACCAAGCCTCTCGTTTCTTTTTTTTGAGACCTTTTGGAAGCTGAATTTTGAAGACGGTACTTTGTTCGATTTTTACTGTTCCTGATTTGATCTTCTCAAGTTCTTCTATATGCTGAGCTAGGATTTTTTTGTCTGCGTCTGCGACATCCAGTGTCTTAGCGACATTGATTTCTTGCTGAATACCTTTAGCAAATCTTGCAGACATCTTTTTCCAAAACTCTCTTTGAGCTTTAGGGACTCTTTCAAGCCACACTCACCCAAAACCTCAAGCCAAAAACTGTAATGTTTTCAATCAAGATTTGACGAAAAATGGCGTTTTTCCTGCAAATTTCCAATCAGAATCCGTAGGAAGTAATCATGCTTGGAGCATTCTGACCATCGTATGAGTCCATGATCCTGTCTCCTCGAAATCTTTCTTAGCTTTCTCTTGAGCTTCTTGTTGTTCTGTGGCGCTAAGAGTCTGCATATACTGACTCTCTGTTTTTTGTTTCTCTTGGGAGAGGTTTTGAGAGACTTTATTTTGGTCGATAGACTCATAATACTGAGTACATTTACCTGATGATTTGCCATTTTTAGGATCAATTTTTTCTCTCGTATAGGCATAGAAATAATGCACCTCCTTCTTTCCATCTACCGTCACTTCAAAAGATCATATCTGACCTTCGTGATCTGGATTTTTTTCATGAGCTAAAAGTGCTGCGGCCCGTGCTGTCAGCAAGGCAGCGTCTTTTTTGGGGTAGAGTTTTTGGAGGCGTTCTTGCTTCTCTCTCACCAACTCATCGTGAGTTTTGACGAGCTCTGGGTCAGGTTTTTGTGATTCTTTATCGGCTCCATCTTCCTGGATATGACTCGGAACCACCTTTACATTGACTGCATCGATCACAGATTGTTGCTCAGGAGAAAGAGCTTTACCAGCTTCAGTACTCTTAGCGGTTTGTCGTTGATATCATTCATCTGGGAAAAATTTCTCTTCATCCGGGAAATACTGGAGATGATATTCATCCAGAAGAGCTTGCTGATCAGATGCTGATAGTCAGGCGAGACGAGTGAGTAATTGTTGTTTGTGGACGAAGGGGATTTGATGCTCCACGGCAAGAGTCTGTGCTTGATCGATGGATGGTTGTTTGATCTCTGGTTGTTTGATCTCTGGCTCTTGATTCTTTGTGTCCTGAGTGCCATCAGAAGATTCGTCACTTTCCCCAGTAGTTGTATTCTCTTCAGACTTCTGAGCTTCTGGTTTCTTCGGATCAGACTTCGTCTCTTGTGATGCCATGAGATCTTTGATTCGATCTCGTGCTTTGGTACCAGCAAATCGATATCATCAGATCTTGATCGTACTTGCTATCATTCCACCTTTGAGCGGGTTTGC
>JBGTAD010000083.1:0-17221 GCA_041750055.1 Candidatus Absconditabacterales bacterium
CGATCTGTCAATCTCCGAGAGTGTGAGCAATCTTTGTAACTAGACATAGTATGCCATACGGACACGTGGGTATCGTCATAGCGATCAACAAGGCAGAAGGAACCATGACGGTAGAAGATATGAACTACGCTGGAAAATACCTCGTCACAAGACGTACTATGAGTATCAATGACAACAAACTCGTGTGATATATCTACTAAACTTATCAAAAGAATATATACTCAAAAAAATCTGAACTCCTCACTTGATGATGTTCAGATTTTTTTTGATTTCAGTTGCAATATATGATGCATCTTGCTATAGTGCGATATTGATTATACAGGACTTTTATTCATCTTGATTCATTATTAGATACTATGAATATATCTCAACGCATACTCTCAGTATTCGGATACCGTTCATCAGCTTGACGCACATTTCGCTGATATTGATCACCTACAAGATCTAGTTATAGTTCTAACAAATCTCCACGTCGGAATATTCGAAAGATTCTACTCATATGATGACTCGTGATCTTAGGAGCTGGTTGAATTTTTGTGGGTGTCCGAGCATACATCAATGTCATCGTCCCACTTCCTGACATTAATACGATAGAAAGCGTTGATTTTGCTGAATCGACAAGAATCACTGATAAAAACGGTGTAGTATTATATAGGCTTTTTGATGAAGATAGACAGAATGTGAGCTTTGATCAAATCTCTCCTATGATGATCAATGCAATTGTAGCGGTAGAAGACGAAGATTTCCGAGAGAATAACGGAGTAGACTATATGGGAATCCTGAGAGCGATCAGGAACAACATCTCCAAAATGATAGGAAGAGAAGGAGGAGCATTTGAATGAGCATCAACAATCACACAGCAATTAATCAAAAATCTCTTCACTGATGCAGACCAGACCCCCAAAAGAAAACTTCAAGAACTTATTCTCACGACTCAAGTATATGGCGTACTCAAACAAAGCATTCTCAAAACTGATCCGAATATAGCATCTAGTCAAATCAAAAGTACAGTAAAAGAGAAAGTGATGGAGCTATATCTGAATTATATCTTCTTAGGTAACAATGCATATGGAATAGAAACAGCTTCGAGAATATATTTCGGGACTTCTGCACAACATTTGGATATCTTACAATCTGCAATATTAGCATCGATTCCCAAGTCACCTAGCTCTGTCAATCCATACGGCTGAAGAACAAGACTCATGGGGAAGTTAACGATGTTAGACTGATCAGAACCAATAGAAATGTCATGAGCTATCAAGCAAGTAGTATTGGACAAGATACGTGATGATCTCTCTCAGATCGATCTGAGCAAGAAAAAAGACAACAACTATTTTTTCAATGTATTAAAAGGGCTCATATCATTTCAACTCACCTATGAATGAAAACAATATAAAGTGGAATATACACAAGGTAGAAAAGACTACTCATTAGAAAGAATGTTTGAGCAAGGATTTATCACTGACAAAGAACTCAAAGACGCATTCATTGAATGACTAGATTACGAATTCAAAAGAACGCCTACAACAATAAAAGCACCTCATTTCGTAGAGCGAATCACAGAATATCTTCAAAACAACGAGTTTGATTGAGTAACTTTTGATAAAGATCAATTATATAAAGGCTGATATACTATCACTACAAGCCTAGACTACGAAGTTCAACAAATGTCCGAGAGTTCATTTCAAGAAAACATCAAAACAATCAACGGATACTGAGCAAATAATAGCGCAATGGTCTATCTAGATAGCATCAACGGAGACGTGATAGCGTACGTAGGCTCTGTAGATTACAATAACGCTGATATTGATGGAAAAGTTGACATGGTGCAATGGAAAAAACAAGTCTGATCTTCAATAAAGCCCTTTGTATATGCTCTTGGTATCAGTGGATTATGACTTACTCTGGATACTCCTATCTATGACATACCTCTCAGGATGTGAAAAGACACTCCCAACAATGCGGATGGAAAATTTCAAGGACTCATGCCACTCAGAAAAGCTCTCGCAGGAAGTAGAAACATCTCAGCAATCAAAATGTATAGTGCGGTATGATGAGAAGACAAACTCATCCCATATCTAGAATCACTGGGTATCAGTACGCTCGATAAAAACAAGAACTACGGATATCCTCTATCTCTATGATCTGCTGAGATGAAATTGATCGATCTAGCGAACGCCTATATGCACCTGAGTGCAATGGGGAAACCTGCAAAGATCAATCCGATACTGGAAATCAAATCGGTCGATGGGAAAGTGTTGTACAAAAAAAAGGTCGTACAACAAAAACAAATCATACCATCTGGAGTAGCATATATGATCCGAAGAACTCTTTCTGACACAGAAAACCTCCCACCTACCTGGATCAGAACATTCTTATTAGCTGGTCTCAAAACAGCACACAAAAGCTGAACAACTGACATCAAGATGCCAAATGGAAAGCAACTACCTAGAGATGGATTACTAGCTATCTATACTCCTTCCAAAGTAGCAGTCTATCGATGAGGTAATACCGAATGACAACCTATGAAAGCTAATGCATATGGATGACGGTTACATGGTAATGTACGAAAATCATTCTTTGGAAAGATGATAAAAGCATGAGTCGTTAAATCTGAAGAACCTAGACAAATAGAAGTCAAAAATGTGTCTGTATCCAAAATATCAGGAAGACTCGCTACAGCAACAACTCCCAAAGAATTTACTACCAATACTCTAGCTTATATCTATAATATGCCTGTCTTGGCGGATACGGTTGTACAAGCGATTCAAGTAGATAAACTCTGTATGGGTAAAAAAACCGAAGCAACTCCATACAAAGATATCTTTACAGCATATATCATAGTACCTACGACGTTTATGCCAAACAAACTGGATCTAAATGACATTAATAATCGATGGAAACAGTCTGCTACATTATGATCTTGAACAGCTACTGGATGAAGAATTCAATATACTTATACGAATATACTACTCCAAGAACCCAAGGAAGCATGTCCGGATAGAGTAGATGTTATACAAGATGATTCTCTGAATATATCGATACTCAATCCTCAAAGCGACTGAAATATCGGTAAAAAATTTACCGTTTGGTATCAAATCAAAGCAGACAACCCAATCAGATTTGTCAGAATCGCTCTAAATGATGTAGTGGTCGGTGAGTACTCTTATCGTGATACATCTAGCGTGACAGATTCCAAAAACATCACCACATATGAGTGACTGGATGAATGAAGCGCATATCTTACCATCACGGCGATCGATAGCGAAGGTAGAAGTAACAAACAGACTATCACCGTCAAATCCGTAGCTTCTGATACGGACAAACCATTTCTATACAAAGATAGAATCAACGTAGTTCCTGATGATAGTTGAGAATTTGTAGTGACGCTGTTATTTGGTGATGATACCTCAAGCATCCAATGATGAACTATTAAAAGAGGGTCAACTACAATTAGAACCTTTGATGGAAACATTGCACAGTTCAAATTGGAACAAAGCGCTAATATTACGTATACAGTCAAAGATAGTGCATGAAACACGACTACAGCATCAGAAAACATTACTATCCCTGTAGCTACAGGACTCACAGAAGAAAGTACTGAAGAAGATCCAGATCCTACCAGTAGTCAATAAAACATTGTATCACAGTCATCTACCAATACCTTGGACATATTCGTATCGTATTGGTAGATGATATATGTGTTTATCTTGAAACATTGAATATATTCAGTATACAAATTTTGGTATGTGTGCATATGATGTATGCAACGAATATAAAAAGTGAAAACAACGTCACAATTAGTATGGTACCTTGGCAGAGTGGTCCAATGCAGGAGCCTGCAAAGCTTTACAACCGTGGGTTCAAATCCCACAGGTACCTGACTTCTTATAACAATCTGTTATAACGTGTTAAAAAACACAAACATCTCAAGAAAAAAATAAATCTGACCTTCCATCTCTAGACATTCTATCAGAATTTACCTATCCAGATCGTACTGTACTACGATCAACGACTCAAGATGTATCCACGAGACGAACAGAAAAAAGCATCTTGATAATCAGTCTCCTATCCGTATTGCTCAAAAATAATAACTCAAAGCAATAACTCAAAAACAATAACACAGAAATAATATGCTCAGTCATTTCATGCTGTCGCATCTTGGTCAAAAAAGGATAAGAGCTGATGCTATGAGACTCTCCATATACAGTATGTATAATAGTACCAATCATCTTGCGAGATATCAATCGTACTAGCATCACGTTTATTGGGTATGATCATGACCCAAAGATATCACGAATCCAGGATAAAGGAATCTGAATATATACACGTCATGTTGAAATCTTGCTTGAAATCATTGGTAGATATCATTGATGTGATTCTCGTCATGTCTAACGTTATATCTGGAACCATTTCGCGCTCTTTATTTTTTGTGAGTAGTATGATCTATCATGAACCAATCCAAACAGCATAACCAAAAGTCCCATCATAAAAAAATAGCAGTCATCATCGGATGAGGATTTGGATGACTAGCAAGCGCTATCTTACTGGCACGTCAGGGATATCAAGTCCAACTATACGAAAAAAACGAATGTCTATGAGGAAGAGCGTCTATTTTTAGTGCAGATACTCCAGAAGGCACATTCACCTATGATATGGGACCGAGTCGATATCTCATGCCCGACGTATTTGAACAGTTTTTTGAAGCAATTGGCGAGAAAGTCGAGGACCATCTTGATCTGACCAAACTCTCTCCTAGCTATAGGGTCTTTTTTGAAAATCAGCATTCAAAAAACACTAATAAAACCTGAAAAAACCAAATAGATACTAGTATCTTCGCTTCTAGCGTAGATATCATCGCTGAGCCAGAACAAGCAGCAGCAACACTCGAGACACTCGAGCCATGAGTACGTATCAGATTTCTTGATTATTTGAAAAAATCAGCGTATCAATACAAAATCGGTATGAAATTCGTATACAAAAACTACGACTCCGTGTTCGATTTTTTCACTCGAGAGGTGATGATACAGGGCATGAAACTGAGGGTGTTTAGTAAATTATTCGATTACGTCAAGCGTTTTTTCAAGACGGACAAAGTACAAAAAATCATCATGTATCCACTAGTATTCTTGGGTACGTCACCGTATCAAGCTCCGGCATTGTACAACATCATGAGTTATGTCGATTTTGAGATGGGAGTATTCTATCCGCAGGGTGGGATCTACGAGATTGTCAAAAAACTCGTTGCTATCGGAAAAAAACACGGAGTCACCTATCATGTGGATAGCGAAGTTACTAACATCATCACCGATGGGAATCATGCTACGGGCATCATAGCAAATGGAAAGCAGATCAACGCTGATATCGTCATCGCGAATGCAGACCAGGCACGAGTCGAGACACAACTCTTGGATAGTGCTCATCAGACCTATCCTGCACCGTATCGAGAGAAAAAACTGTATGCACCATCAGGATTTATGATCTATCTATGAGTACGCAAAAAAATCCACAATATGATCCATCATAATCTGATGTTTTGTGTAGACCGAAAAGCGAATTTTGGGCAGATATTCGATGATAAAGTACTACCAGACGATCCATCGATATATGTATGTGCTCCTAGTAAGACTGATGCATCAGTGGCTCCAGAGTGATGTGAGAATCTCTTTGTACTCGTGCCAATCCCCTATGGTATCACCATCACTCCAGAGCAAAAGCAAGCATACACAGACAAAATACTCAAACTCGTAGAATCCTATATTGGAGAAACCTTTGTAGATGATATTTGTTATCAAAGAGTATTCGAAGTGTCAGATTTTGAAAAACGTTATCATGCATATCAGTGAACCGCTCTAGGAATGGCTCATACACTCATGCAAACAGCTATCTTCAGACCCAACAACATCTCCAAAAAAGTCAACAATCTGTACTACGTAGGTCACCATACCAATCCTGGTATCGGAATGCCGATGGTCTTGATCAGCGCTCAGCTCATGATGCAGAGAGTGAACAAAAGGAATAAGTAAATATAATCACATCAAACTACTAAAAAGCAAAACTTTCCGTGCCTATCGTAATGTTATACTGTACCGCCAAAGAAATTTGATATGTTTTTTCTTTGGATGATTCAGTTATGCAGAGTCACTAGAGAAACTTCTGGCTCGAGGTAACGAAGAGATTGAAGATTGAAGATTGAAGATTTTGAAAGAGGCTTAGTATAAAAGCTTAGACCTGTACTGAGTGACATCAAACACCTTAGCGTCCATTCTCAAGAAATACAAATCTCGAGAAATATAAAATCTGACAAAACCCTCTCACTATACAAAACACATCAAAAGCATTGAGAATACTTAGATGTATGGAACTTCGTTTCATACATTTTTGATGTATACGAAATGTGGGAGAGCTCATCTATATAAAAATACTTCAGAATCGATAAACCAAATCAGGTTACGAAGCAAAGGATACGAAGCAACGGCTACGAAAAAACTAAGGAGACTGAGTATCAACAATCTCTGAAGGCACTGGTGCAGATATCGTAGTAGTATCAAAAGATTCTACTGGGGATTGAGATTTAGCTGAGGATGTTGTCGTATCTACCACTATATCTGATGAATCGGTAGTCGTAGCAGGAACAGTCACTCATGCTTCATCTGATAGTATCTGCGATGGCGTCTGTATCTCTCAGGGTTCAACAGGAGCGATTATTTCAGGAGCTCACTTTGAATCATTAGCATCGGCAGATTCTGTGATGATAGTAAGAGTGTTGATAGAAGTAGGCTCAGAGACAATTTCTTGAGTGATTTCTTGAGTGATTTCTTGAGCCTGGGTAACGCCTTGTGACGGTCATGATGGTGAAGGAATTTGTGCAGTTACACTAGCAGGTTCTGAAGAGACGATATCAACGACTGGTACTGAGATACTAGACTCAGAGATACTAGACTCAGAGACAGTAGTCACTGACTGTTGAGAAGGCTGTGTATACGTAGAGATGATAGATATCATACCTGATCGTTGGATATTGAGTGATTGGGATCAGCTTTGTATTCATGCTTGGATATGATATTGTCATGGAGTATTCAAAACAGTTGGGAATACGACACTCCGAGACGCATCAGACTGTACCACGATACCTGACGAAAAAATAATCTGGTCGTTGGCATCTACTATCTGGAGCTGTGCAGTCAATCATGGATTACCATATCACGACAATAGGCTGATCGAACCTTGATCTAGCTGACTAGAGAGTGTCAATCGATCATGAGTAATCTGAGAATAGGGTATCATGATGCCTTGATACCCTGTAGTAGGAATAGGGATTCACTGATATCCAGTATTTCCAGACGATCAAGAAAAAACATTCATTTGCTGAGCATAGATCACTGGCGCTTGAGTCCAAGCATTTCGCAGATATCAGGAGATAACTCATGATACAAGAGCAATCTTGGTAATGAGGATGACTTTTCGATGAGGTATAATATACGTATGAACAACACGATGGACATGATGACGAACTACTTTGATCATGATATAGATATAATAAGTAATCAAATTAAAAACAAAACTGACCCATGAGGTATTGTACTAAACCGCCAAAGAAGTTTGGTATAAACGACTATATGAATTATGATGTTCAGATTTTTTATATCTTTGGGATATTTTATTATCCATACAGACCCATATGTACACTATTCTAGAAGCAGGATACATATGTGTATTATGGAGTGACGGTTACTGTTACAGTCCCTTTGATGTCATCATTAAAGACATCTGAGACCATGATAGTATATGTTCCTGCTTTCTTGAAAGAAAGTCATCAAACAAAAGTCTTGGATCATTTGTCTACACTAGTAAATTCGTATACTCCGTCGTTTGGTTTCTGCCATTGATCATCACTCAAAAAAGGATCTGTATCGATTAACACAATACTATTTGCTGATGTCACTACTGCATTATCGTCCATCGCTTTGATCGTGATAGAGGTGGATTCATTGACCCTGATCCTATTCACAGAGACTGATACCGCATAACGATTCACTCACTGTAATCCGTCATTTTTTATAGAACTTGGTAGTGTTCAAGATGTTGATTTGACACCGATCATACTTCTTTCTTTTATTGATAATGATCTGAGATATTTGAGTACGTATATTTTTTTATTGAGAATATCACGCTCTGATTGATTTGATATCTCATACTCTAGCTCAAATTCTTCACTGATTCTATCGATAGCACTGATCAATCTGGTCAAAAATATCCTCCAACTATAATTTTTTCATTGATATGCATCCTGTAACTGAGCGAAAGCATTATCTACTAATTGTTTGATCTGCGATGCACTCATGGCATTGAGAGACAATCTGGTAGTATTATTAGTAGTAGTATTATTATTATTATTCGATGAAGTTGGGACACCATCTACTGTACAGCTATTATCATAATAGCTAGGTGAATAATCTCCTCAAGGACATGTATCTACTCTCAAAAACACTCATCCTCCACCTCATCATTGATTGCTAGAAGGAGATGAAGATTGACTAGAAACCGGCGCATTGAACTGAAATGATGAAGCTCTACAGGTATAGATTATTGCTGATGAACCACTAACCAGTGCCTTACCAGTAAATACAGGAGATCATCATACTGGCAAGCCATCACTACACGCTACATTGGGATCTAGCGTCAATCCTACGGAACCATAATTAGTATCTCCGAAGTGTCTGACAGATACGTCTACTCCTCATCCATTGTATCATGCGGGTAGAGGAAAGGAAATCTGTACGGGCTTACTAAAATATAATGATGCGCTTGTCGCTCCGAACTGTAGCACTGAGCCACTGACTGATCATGTGAATAATGTATCATCAAGCGATGCGCTACCCTGTCAGACAGAAATTATTGTCCATGGAGCCATTGCAACATTGAATCAACTCGATAATACAAATCTGACACCTGTCGATAGAGCTATTTGTCATGATGTAAGCGATTGATATATACCAGAGAGACTCAGAGAAGTAGTACTCGCTCATACGTATGCTTGAGATCATTGTAATGGCGCAGATTGACTATTGACCAAAAGAGATGTAGGAAATTGATATACTCTCTCATATGACTGCATGATTCACTCAGAGTTATACGCTTGACGGCTACCGGTCATGATGACCGTATAATAACCATCTGCTGGTCGTGCTACTGGTGGCATCTGATAGGACCAGGATGTAGTAGCATTTATTCCTAGATATGACACACTGGACACCGTTGGTATACCTTGCAATAATACTGATCCACCAGACATGACAGCGACAGTGAGATCTGTTCATGACGCTACCAATCCTTGGAGTAGATGAAATCATCATACATTATTGATAATGAGAGGGTTGAGTGTCGGATTATAAGGAAGCGGCGTATTTGCATTGACTGGAGTGAGTGTAAACCAATCAGATAACTGATTTAGTATGGTATGATATCTCACCTGACATGTATATGTGTCTAGTCAGACATTGCTGAGGGTATAAGAAATCGTACCATTATTTGGATTAAATGAACGTAATGCTCTTGGAATCACAGCACAAGATCAAGAAAACTCTAAACTACTTAATAATACCTCTTCATCACCAGAATCTAGATATTCTTGATATCCACTCAATAACTCACTCGATGTAATATTGAGTGTCAGATTTTTTTGAGGATCTCCAAACAATAACGAAAAAGTATCTTCTTGCAAACTTCCTGTAGCAGTGGGTGATATATTAATGATAAATGATGGGATATTCATCGTATTGCCTGTGTTATACGCATAGTCATATGGAGTGATCGTACAGTCGTCATAGGTACCATTGGCAAGATATTTGATCGCTAGAGTATAGGTCATACTATTATAATCTAGGTCTAGACTGGATTCCATTCCACTACAAGATCCTCAGAGATCATAATCAATCAGACCCTCAGATGTCGCGAAGCTGGTAGTAAACGATCTATAGTAGGTATTGATCACGCCTGATCCTACGTTACCGGTAATCACTGGAGAGATTGCATCGATCTGTGCTACAAAATTAGCGTAAGCATAACGATCTCGACCTGTTCCGTTTTGTCCAGAAAAGTATTCCACGATAAACTCTCTCATACCGGTAGTTCATCACGTGAATTCGATGAAGACCGTCCCCGTACCATTGAGTGATCCTGTATATGATGAGACTAATCCAGATCCATAAATCATATAATCTACCAATTCATGACTATATATTGTCACATCCAATCCCGTACGCGAAGTACTAAAACTGTACGCATCATACCCCACAGAAACAGGATTTGCTGATGGATTCATAGGAAATTGCTCAAGCATTTCATCCTGCAATACTCATTGGATTCAGACTCGTCCTGGGCTATAGTCTGATACACCGATTACGATATCTGTACCATAGGTATTGCCATCTACATCGATAGGTGTAATCTTGGCAAAAAAAGAGAGCCACGAGTTGATAGAAAACATCAAAGACTCATCTGACATCAATCACGTACCAGCAAAACTATATCCGGTCTGATTGTAATGACGTATATCGAGTCTCACTCCTGGAGCGTCACCCGTCTGGTTCCAGTACAATACTAGATTAGATCCGGTTTGTTCTATACTAGGATTGGTCTGAGACATATTTGTCTGACCATATGCTACAGGCAGCAGCATGGATATCAGAGCAGCAAATATTCACACTCACCATCTATATCTTGCATTTGGTATATGGTTTGTATGTAAGTTGTTCATGATTGAATTGTTCATGATTCGAAAAAGTCACGAATAAAAGATATATCAAATCATATCAACAAAAACAAAAATGTCAAATTATCTTATCACCTTTTTCAATACACATGTATATACATCGTCGAATTTCCTATAATATTGGACCATTTCGTGATATCATCAAAGATATTCGTATCGCATCATGAAACACCTTGGTCAAAGCTCCTATCGGAACAGGCAAGAGTTTTTTGTATTTTGATATTCCATTGTTTATATTGTACAAGTACAGCAACAGAAATCTGATCAATGCTCATTCCTCATCTGCATGGGTCACAGGCATCGTACAGATCGACGATAGATACTACGGCATACACAGATCCCTCAAACGCTCTAGAGTCAAAGAAAGCTGTAGCTCCAGGATACGAACATGGACTGGATCTGAAGAGGAAATTCTGCCATGCTTACATCAAGAGACTATAGACAAACCTATCAACTTTTTTGTCGATCATTCTCTACGAGAAGAAATCATCACCAAAAATGAATCAGATCTCCACCAGCAACGAGAACAACTTATTCCTCCTCGCGAAGTCTTTGTAACAACCCAGATGCTAACTCAAGACTCGGAGCATATTTTTCAGATGCAACCGGCTGATAGAGTCGAAGTATTCAAACATATTTTTGGGATGATAGGCATCGATCACGCCAAAGAGATCATACAAGATCATCGTAGATCACTGCAGCAACACATCACTATCAAAAAAGACTACTCCAGATCCAATGAACAACTCAGACAAGAATTGGGTCAGATTTTTCATATGTTTGGGATATTGTCAGAGAGTATCCAGACAGCATTACCCTCTATCCACCAAGAATATAGTCTACGAACATCTATGAAAGACCAACTCAGTATCGATCAATACTCTCTCAATCCGTCTCGAAGCTCAGAATGCAATCAGATACAGCAAGATCTCCAACAACAACGATCTCGCGTCATCGAACAACAGACACGTATCCAACACCTAGACGAACAAATATTCTCTTATCGCGAGCAAAGCCGTTCTCTATCAGATCAACATACAGCACTACAGCAACAAATTCAGCTGTTATCCACACAACTTTCTCAATCTCCTGAGACACAGCAATCATCCATCCAATCACAAAGAAATCTCTTACAAAAACAAATCGAAGAGCTCAAAACCAGTATCCCTGTACAAGCTTTGGAACAATTTGTGCAAGAATACCCACATATCATCGATAGCAATCTCCAGGAGATCAGTATCCACACCATTGCTGGATATATTCAGCAACTCATCGACACTGGCAAACAACTCCAATGACAAATCCTCCTCATCCAGACTCAGATCCAACAGCAACAAGAACTTCAACAACAATCCAAACAGCATCTCCAACAACGTCTCCAAACGCTCCAAGAACAAAAAATCTGACAACAATCTCGTCTCCAGACATTACAACAACAACTCAGTGAGATTGATAAGACGCTAAGTGCCGCACTTTTATTTGATTGTGAGAAAATCAACGATAGCTGTCCCTTTGTTGATCGTATTAATGCCTCATCTATCAAAGCTCTCAAGACTCAACGTGAACACATCATCCAGACGATCAACCAAGCCACACAAGACATCCAATCTACTGAACAAGAATATCAACACATCTCTCAACAAATCCAACAAACTTGACACACGCCCAAGCTCGATACCAATCAACAAGCTCAGCAGATACAAACGCTTCAACAAGAACAACTACTCATCAAAGAGTTCTTATGATCTATCGGATGGAAACAAGTCCTCGAGCACAGCACACAATACCAACAATACACCCTGCAAGCTCAGCAATTCGATCAACAACTCCTACAGATTTCTCAAGACCTACAAGATCGTCAACACAAAGCCGCCCAACTCCAACAACAAGAACTCTCGCTCAAACATATCGAACAACAGCGTCAACAGATTGAATCGCAACTACAATCCTTGATACCACAACGTGAACAACTACTCACAGTAAATGGATCCATGTCTGGAGATCAAATCACAGTATTACTGGATCAGATCCAACAACTCCAGCAACATATCACCATCATCCAACGCCTTATCAGCCAACATCAGCAAGATAAGATACAATTACTCGATCTACAAGAACAAGAGCGTATTAGTTCAGATTTGGTGAAGATTTTTGCAAAAGATCTCCTACGAGAAGTCGTCAGAACCCAATTACCACTCATCAGCGAAGTATTGAACAACTATCTCTCGCAGGTCGTGGAATACCAGATCCAGCTAGATCTCAAAGACCTCTCTAATGGAAGCCTCGAGCTCGATACGATCATCACGGATCACAGAGGCTCTAGAGAAGTCAAATCACTCAGCGGAGGACAAAAAGTGGTTTTAAAGCTGGCACGGATTCTTTCGATTGCGAGTTTTTTGCGTGTGCGTTGTTTGTTTTTGGATGAGACGATCAACAATCTAGATACCGAGACAATCGCTCACGTAGCGGTATTATTTGAGTCCTTTACCAAAAAATACCCGATCGCCTTCGTGTGTGTCACGCACTCTCCTGAGATCCAGCAGATGAATATGCGAGACCATATAATAGAGCTACAAAAAACGTAACATCTTGGTCTAAAGCACTACATCTTGAATTAGCTGGTGGTCTTGTGTAATAAAGAAATATATTGCGTCAGATTTTTTTATTATTACATGATTGTGATCATCAATGGCATCAAGAACCAATAAAAAAGGAATCGCCCAAAAAAAAGTTCAACTCCAAAAACAAGCAGCAAGACTCAAAGGAGGCAAAAGATTTGATTATCCTAAAAGAAAAACATCACTCGAAGAAGCAAAAGAACGAGGATTTATCGGAGCAGTCATGAATCCCAAGGGTAATACATATCATCGATTTCTCAAAGGACGTAAAGTATGCCGAGAGACCAGAATGAGATGTGATCCTCAGGGATTTAGATTTGTCAAACTTCCTGGTGGAGGAGGTCAAATGGTCGAAGTGCAGCTCTCTGGTCGAGGAAGAAAAAAACTCACAAGTAGTATGAAGAGTAGATAAAAGCTGACAGCAATAAGCAACAAGTTGAACGGTCAGATTTTGTGTGTTTATACCTGTTATACTAAACCGCCAAAGCAATTTGATATTTTTTTCTTTGGATGATTCAGTTATACAGAGCCTCTAGAGTAACTTCTGGATAGAGGCAACGAAGAGATTGAAGATTTCAAAAGAGTCTTAGTTTAGTTCCTGTGTGTTGTTTATCAACTCGGACTCTTGTCACAGTAAAAAAGTATTTCAACCCCCTTTCGACTTCATAGTCTCGGACAGGCCAAGAGCCAGTCCCTACACTTTATACCTGTTACCTTCTAGTGTTGAATGTCTAACAATATCGTCTTGGTCTGAGTAGGTGGAGCTGGTGTATCAGCTCTGGCGTATTATTTGTATGAGCTGGGATACAGTAATATCGTATGAATCAATGATGTTGACAACCAGATCACCGACGAACTCAAGACTTTATGAATTACCATAATCATCGGACATGGTCAATACCAAGTCAAATCCAACGATGTCGTCATCTATTCCAACGGATGAGCAGCTCATTCGCCTGAAGTACAACAATCTCGTGAATATCAACAACAACTACTCAACAAATACCATCGTCCCTACAGCTATGCTCAATTTTTGGGTGAAATTTCTAAGTACTTCAAAACGATAGGATTCGCTGGTACCAATGGTAAAAGTACCTGTACGTCTCTGGGTATCTATACATTCTCACGTCTCAGTGATGATTTTGGGCTAGGTATTGTAGGTGCGTTGGTTCCACAATTTGACGGACGTAATATCCTGATCAACCCAAACAAAAAATCTGACCTCCGTCGCATCATGGATGGCATACTCACAGGCAAACAAATCCCCTACGAATTGATCAAACAATATCGATTTCTGATTGAAGCAGATGAATACAAACGTCATTTCCGAGAATTAGATCTAGACTACAGTCTCATCACTAATATCGAACTAGATCACTCAGATGTATACAAAGATCTGGAGGAATATCGTCAGGCCTTCGAGCAGCTGGTCTTGTATACCAAGCGTACTGTATATGGTCACCAAGGGGATAGCGAACTCATCAGACTTCAGCAAATCACTCCTGATTGACAAGAAAAAGTCATCTTGCATCCACTGATCAGCGAAGAATTGACGTATCTATTTGGAATACATAATCAATACAACGCGACTCTTGTAGCTTCTTCATTTGCGGACATTTTGCAGATCGACGATATACACAAGATCTATGCTATCATGCATCAATTCATGGGTCTGCGGAGGAGGATGGAATATCTGGGAACTACTGAATCTGGAGCTATAGTCTATACGGACTATGGACACTACCCGACCTCACTAGATCATGTGATCAAAGCACTACGTAGTCGCTATCCCGATCAACGCATTGTTTCTATTTTTCAGCCACACCAAGCTAGAAGAATTTTGGAAGGATGGACGTGATTCGTGTCAGCTCTGTCTCATGCTGATGAGAGTATTATCTACAATCTGTATGCTGCTAGAGAAGAAATCGCTGCTCTCAAACAAGAATTTGAGACTCATGATCTCCATCATATTCATTCGTTCGATGAGTTGGGAGATGCATTTGCGCTAGCTTGTCAGTCCACATATACCACCAATCTACAAGATATCGTACAATGTATCCAAAAAGCTGATGCAAATAGCGTAATCGTAATCTTCACGGCAGGAGATCTGGATTACGATCTGAGAAATCTGATCAAACACAAGCAGTTGCAATTGACTGTGTGATCGCTACATACTTACATCAAATAGCTTACATCAAAGCATCATAAGTCAGATTTTTATTGTTTTGTAATGATATACCGATGACCTCTACTCGTACTATGACCAATATCGCTGCCATCAGTCTGATAGCAATGAGTATCACGGGATGCTCTCGGACTACTGCACCTGTATCAGATCTGACATGATCCGTCCAGACTGGTGACCTAATCTCTACAGGAGTAGATATGGAAATCACGACAGGCGTGAGTATGGAATCTGATAGCACGAGCGGAGATGAAGAAGCGCTCAAGATTCTCAATCAGATCTTGGAAGAAGTAGAGGCACTATCTGGTGACATCGAAGCATCAGACAAAACTAATAAATAGATTTTTTGTTTATTGACCTTTGCGCATGTCTATCCTTTTCGAAGTCCTCAAAATCTTATTTTTTGCTATGACGATCATCTTGTGAGCGTTCAAGCTCAGAGCAGAAGCGATCTGGTGAGTCGAAGGAAATCCCCTCTGGGTATATAAGACCGTCATCGAGCAGTCACTGATGCCCGGATATCTACTGCTATGTGGGCTGATGTTAGGATATATCATCGCACAGATCTGGATCAACAACCGCGAAGACGATTCCAAAGGCAATACCACTATTTACATCCAATCCTTTCTTATTGGACTGATTTTTGGTATTTTGTTGGCTATTGTGTGGATTATGATATAGGGAGGGACTTCCAACTAGATAGATGTGAGATATTTGCATAAAGAGATGAGGGGAACATGATTTCAATCCCCTTTTTGGAGTAAAAAACTTTGAGTCAGTATTCAAAGAAAAAGAAATCTTTAGTTCATAAGGTGAAGTTATGATGACAAATCCTAAAGAAGCAAGTGCAAGACTAAAAATCAACAAACTACTCGAACATGCTGATTGGAAATTTTTTGATGATGAAAAAGGACAAGCAAATATTCAGCTCGAACCAAATGTAAAAATTTCTCAAAAAGACATCGATGCTTTTGGTCATGATTTTGAAAGCACGAAAAATGGATTTATTGATTTTTTGCTTTTGGATGATAAGGGATTTCCATTTGTTATTCTGGAAGCAAAAAAAGAAGATAAAAACCCACTTGATGGGAAAGAACAAGCAAGAAGATATGCACACAATATCAATGCTCGTTTTGTTATTCTTTCCAACGGAAATTTACACTATTTTTGGGATTTGGAAAGAGGCGACCCAGATATTATCACAGAATTTCCAACACAAGAATCGCTGATTCATAGACTTTGATTTACACCCAATAACAAAAGACTTGCAGATGAAGAAGTAACTATTGAATATATCGCACTTACTCAAAATCCACATTTCAAAAACGATCCGCAGTATCAAAATAAAGAAACAAGAAAAAAATATTTATGGGAACAAGGTTTAAGAATTCTCAGACCGTATCAACTCAAATCCATTCAAGCACTGCAAAAATCTGCAGAACAAGGGAATGATCGTTTTCTTTTTGAAATGGCAACAGGAACATGAAAAACACTTACTTCTGCAGCAGTTATAAAATTATTTCTCCGCACTGGAAATGCAAAAAGAGTATTGTTTCTTGTCGATCGTTTGGAACTAGAAGATCAAGCGTACAAAAACTTTAGAAACTATCTTGGGAATGATCTTCAAACAGTGATTTACAAACA
>JBGTAD010000084.1:0-6970 GCA_041750055.1 Candidatus Absconditabacterales bacterium
CGTATGTGATCCTATCCTATAGCCCTCTATCATTCTTCGTCGATTAATCATAAATGTCTCTTATATACTTCTTCACCTCTATAGCAACTAAAGTCTCCTGAATGAAATTCAGGGGTTTTAACCTTTTGTTAGTATAATAAAGTCCAAAAAACAAAAAAAAATCCTGACGTAATAATACGCCAGGTTTTTTGTTTTTTGATCTTCCATAGGATTACTTGATGGTTGGTCTTTTCGAGGGGGGATTACCCCTTTTCCGGGAAGTACCACTTTTTTGCGGTTTTGTTATTCTTCTCAGAGTTTTTGAGGGTTGCCATAGCAGTGCAACTTTTACCCCGAAGTCCACCTGATTTTTGTCAAGATTTCCCGGCACAGCGTCCGGGGGATTCATTCTTGTTTGGTCAAGCTGATAATATACCAGCTCAGCTCCAAGAGTAACTCCTATCCTACTATGTCTTGGTACCCATCGATACTCGAGCAGTGCTTTGCCTGTGAAGGCATTCGCGACATACTTCTGACCGACTATATACTCATTTGTATTGTCCCATGTGACTTGAGACGAATGAGTGAGCGTATAGCCTGCACCTCCTCCGATGAGGAGCTGAGTCGGTGCATTTACTCTCTGCCCAATTATGGAGTTTAGGTTAGCCTTTCCTGTCACATAGTACGAGCTGTGTAATCCAGTACTTATGGTGCCGAATTCCGTACCTCCATAGTATTTGGAGGACCAGCGTTTAATTCCCTCAGCCTCTACTCCTATCCAGAGATAGTTATCTAGGTTGACAGACAGATTGATTCCTACTCCAGCAGCGATTCCATTGAGATTTCCTCGCTGGATACGACCGAAGCCTTTCAATTGAACTTCCAGGTCTTGCGACCAGCTCAATGAAGGAGCTAACAAAAAGAAAAAGAATATTAATTTTTTCATTATGCTTTTAGTTTTTTACTAATGTTTTTATATAGGCCTCTGATTCAATCAAAACCTTATATTGCTCATTAAAGTCTGATAATATTGTTGTTAGATCAAAAAGTCTAACGTTACCACTTAAACTTACAAAGTTATCAAACTTTTGCTCAATCTCATTTGACATATTATCAGTATGTCGTTGTTTTTGCTGAGAAAGACCCTCAAGATCCGAGACCGAATCAAAACTCGAAAGCTTATTCTCAAAATCAGAAATATTTATCATGATTAAATCGGAGAGATCCGATGCTTGTTTAGCAAGCACTTGTAAGTTTTGAAAAAAGATTTTGTTAGTATCTAAACTCTCTTTTTCCAACTCAAGTTGCGACGAGATTTCTGAGATATAGCTTTGGTACTCAAGTTTTCTCACTCTCTTTTTCAAAAGTTTCTCTATGTCTTTCTGTTTTTGTTCTATCTTAGATAGAACGTTTACTATTAAAATAGCAACACTATCCAAATCTTTTTTTTGTTTTTGAAAAGACTGGATTTGAGATATAATAATTGGCTTTTGTTGATTGAGTTGAGAGACCAACTCCAACTTAGCGGTTTTGATAGCAGAATTAAGGCTATCTTTTTGCCTTATTTCCTGCATTCTTGCTTTTTCTTGTTCTTCTTTCTGCGCTTTTATTAAATCAGCGAGACCTTGCCCTTTTACCTCAGGCGTGAGGAATACTACGGCAGCTACGAACCCGATCAGGGTGAGCACACTCCATTTTTTGATTTTTGTTTTCATATTTATTTGGGTTTGTGAATCGCGTCACTGACATAGTTTTTAGTGATACGTGACGTAGATCCGGTTTTTTTAATGTTTAATTTTATATATTTGATTTTGTTTTTATGAAGAATACTGTATCCTTCTTATAAGACACACACTACAGATATCCTCACTCAATTCAACACAAAATGTAATTATTGCAATATGTCAAATGTCTTTGTGGTATAGCGGTTATTAGTTGTATCATTGATCATGTGTGTATCATCACGAATATAGAATTCAATTCATATTGAATCAAACAATATCACGGAGCAACAGCAGGTATGTTGCTTTATATAAGATTTTGATTATTATTACTTAGTAAAAACACACTACGTTCACTCAATCTTCTATTTGCTCTATTCACTGATTATTCATGTCCTGGTACGATATTATGCAATTATTATGAGGTATTGGTATTTTTATGTTTGGGATGTATATGTTCGAGCAGGCGCTCCAAGCACTATGATCCGAACGTCTCAAACAAGTCATGCAACGCTGGACCAGTAATACTCGATCTTCACTGTTCGCTGGTATGACTTCTACTGCACTCATGCAAAGTAGCACTATTACATCATTATTGATTATTGGTCTGGTAGCAGCCAAATTCATCACATTTGGTAGTGCTTTTACGATGATATTGTGAGTGAATATTGGTACGACGTTTAGTAGCTGGATCGTTGCTATTGTCGGATTTTCTGTACAGTTGGAATATGTAGTAGCTCCGTTATTATTCGTGGCGTGAGTATCATTACTCCTCTCTAGACACAACTCTACCTACGCCCAAATCATGAAAGTACTCGCTTGATTCGGGTTTTTGTTCTTGTGATTGGATATCATCAAAGAACACGTATGATGAATATCTGCAGGCATTGATCTCTTGCAATACAGTCATTTGTGAATTGCTTGATTCGCATGATTGTGAGTAGTGATGACGATTGTCTTACAGTCTAGCTCATTGACCAAGGCATTAATCCTGACTGCCGTATTTAGCTGAGTTATAGGATTTGACCAAGCATTAGGTATGTTCATCGGGACCAATGTGTGAACCACATTCACCGCTATCATTGCTTCGCTATGACCCAATATACTCAAAAAACAAATCGCCACCGCTCATGTGATGTTCAACGTCGTTGCAGCATTTTTTACAGTATGAGTATTGATGCTTGTACCTTGGCTGATACCTATGATCGAATATTCACTCAATGGTATCACCAACCCAACACTAGCTCTTGCTTTGTTTGATACGCTATTCAATGTAACACGAGCTATCATCTTCTTGCCGTTTGTGCCTATATGTACTCAGCTGATCGAGTCAGTACTACCATACAAAGAGATCGAAAGTACCTCGACAGCACTTGCGATAGATCAGATCCAGTGACCTCTTCGAGAAAACAAATTTCAAGCCATCGATACGGATATCACTTATATGACTGCTAGAGTGATATCATTCAATAGCTACCTGTTTGAAAAACAATACGAAGACGAATCGATGATGCATCAATATGAGCGTATCAAGACAATGCATAACAAACTCTTGCGTTTTGTATTTGGGATCAATGATCTCCCCAAAAAATATCAAGAAAAGCTGACAGCTTATACGAACACTATCCAACTCCTGATGCAGTCAGCCAAATCACTCAAAGAAGTCGTGTCGTATGTCCAAGAAGCCGTCCACAGTGACCATCCTATTATTTCCAAGCTGTATCAGCAGACTCACGAGAAACTCACCTCACTGTATGAGCAGATCCAGACTCAGCCTCATAGCTTTGACCGTTCGATGATCAAAGAACTCTTATGACAGTTTCGTACGGACGACCAACAATTTCTCAATGATGTCAGATCCTATATCAAAGACTCTCATGTCAGCGAACACAGTATGATGATCATCACGTATCTACATCGCTACTCCTATTATTCGACCAAAGCCCTCATGGAAAGCATCATATAACCAATACACCACCATCCTAAAAAACACCCTTGAAAAGAACATATATCTGACTAGTATGATATGTGCGTCATTTTGAATAAAGTGAAAAATCTTATATCATATGTGTAGAAATACAGGAGGATCTACTAAAAGCATCTCAACGTATCTCAACGCAACAAGTTAAAAAAATCAGAGAATGATATTTCCCTGAAAACGTATCTTAATGAGTAAGATCCAACTCTTGTGAGACAAACAGATCATCCCAAAAGACATTGCTCATACATTATATCATAGAGACGATACGCAGACGATACGCAAATTTATAGATCACAAGTATTCTTCTTCAGATTTCTTTAGTTCTTTTTGTTCTTTAGATCATGACTCCTTTCAAAGCTTACGACATCAGAGGCATCTATCCTACTGAGATTGATAATGTATTCGCTACCCAACTATCACAGTGAATCTGACAGTATATGAATGACCAATGACATAGCACGCTCTTGATCTGAGCCGATGTCAGACACCCGAATACCGGTCTCATCGATGCATTCGTATCAGGAATTGCTTCATATTGTCATACGCATCAGTACCACATCTCTATCGTCTACGCCAACCTGCCTGTGACGAGTATTGATGCTCACGAATATCCGTACGGAGTCGCTAGTACTTCGGTATGTTATCGAGCAGGTCAGGGTAGATACGACTTGGGTATTGTGTTCACAGCCTCTCACAATCCCGCTGAATACGTAGGGATGAAATGTTTTGATCGCGAAGTGACCCTCATCAGTACCGATATCTTACAACAATACTATAACAAAGCTGATACCACTATCAATCATACTGCTTCGTCACCTCGACCTCACTGTGAAGACATGCCAGTATCTACATTGGATTGATTGAGTGATATGTTGAGTACCAAATTCAAGCAATTAGATAAATATCATCAATTTGCAGTAGATTATTCTAATGGTGCTGCAGTGAGTTTTGAGCAACAGTTTCTCCGTCAATTACAAGACACCGGACATCGTATCGAACATCTTAACGCCTTGGCAGATGGTTCGTTTGCTGCTCATCATACAGATACCAATGATCCTCACGCCTACATGTGACTCATCCAAACCGTCAAAGTATCCGGTTCAGAATTTGGGATCATGTTTGATGGAGATGCTGATAGGATAGGATTCGTAGATACTCACGGGAATATCATAGGAGGAGATATTATTACAACTATCATCGCCAAACAACTCTTGACTACTTCCTCTTCTACTGCTATTCCCTCTCACAAGGAGAAGATCCTCTATGATCTCACTTCGTCTCGCATTGTGCCTGATACGATCAAAAAATATGGAGGCAATCCGATCATGACGAGAGTCGGTAGGTTCTTTATCAATCAAGAACTCAATGAGCAAGAATGAATCTTTGCAGGTGAAGTAAGTGGGCATTTCTTGTTTTGAGAAGTAGGATGATATGAGTTACCGCTATTAGCACTATATTACGTCATGAAAGAACTCGAAGAGTATAACTCCTTTGGCGATATGATTGCTCACTATGCTAAATACTACAGAGGTCCTATCACCAATATCATCATCCAAGACAAAGCCTGAGCCATCACCAAGATCAAATCACACTATGCTGGACAGATCAGCTCTGAAATCGACGGAGTGAGTGTAGATGCTGGATCATATCGATTCAACGTACGTCAATCTAATACCGAGCCCAAGCTACGTATCACTTGTGAGACGACTACTCAAGCCAAACGACAACAAGCAATGCAAGAGATCCAACAAATCATCCAATAACAACCAAAAACTTCTTAAAGAAAAATAAAATCTGACCAGTATATTTCTATCTATTCTTTTCTACCTTTTACTTATTACCTGTTACTTCCTCATGATTATCTCTACCGTCTGAGTTATCAACGAATCCAAATCCGGTAATCCAGAAACTAATGAAGACTGTTGTGGTTTTACTGATAATAGACGAGTCATTGCTGATGGAGCCACAGACAAAAGCGGCATGCACTACGAAGATGGTCTCACTTGAGGTCAGATTTTAGCTCAGTTTATTGTAGATTTTTGTCTTGAGTATGACGGTCCCTTGACTGCTCTCATTGACAATCTTACAGAAGATATCAACAGTCTATATGCGACAGATTATCCCAAAGCTAAAGAAGGGTTTTATCGTTTTAGTAGTACGATGTTGTATGCTCAGCTGAGCAAAAATCACGACAAACTCCACATCATACAAGTAGGGGATGGAGGATTTCGTATCAATGCGGATCAGACCTATCTGAATAGCAAGATCATAGATAAGATCACAGCTAACACGAGATCTGAATATATCAAACTCACAGGAGATATCTCAGGCAGTAGAAACGTGATCATGCCACTTCTCCAAAACCAATATCAATATCAAAACAACCCTGACCATCCATTGTGATATGGAGTGATCAATGGAGAAACTGTTCCTAAAATATTCATCAAACAGTATGAATTCGATACGAGCATATTACAATCGCTAGAATTATTTACGGATGGATATTTTGATCATCTCCCTGATAGTGCACTCACTGCATCACGAGAAGACATGTACCAAGAAATGAATAGCAAAGACCCTCACAGATACATGATCCGAAAAGGGACCAAAGAGGCAGATGACAGGACCGTCATGGTTATCAAATTTAGTTCTGATGAATAGATACGAATTATTCCAACACGAGACAACGACTCATTTGGTATTAATCACAACGTCTATATTACAACACAAGAACAAATTATAGTTGAAAAAGATCTACTAGATCATCGTATAGAGTATTAATACAAATTTTTGAGTACAAAAAATGGGTCGTACAAGACTCGAACTTGTGACCCCTTGCATGTCGAGCAAGTGCTCTAGCCAACTGAGCTAACGACCCATTTAGGATGTGAATAAAAAAACTTATTCAAAATCTCTCATATTGTTTTATATCATTAAATGCAAGTCAAAAGTGTTATGCCTGTTACCCCAAAAAGAAAACGACTGCAAATAGTTGAAATATTTGCAGTCGAATAGTAATGAGTTGTTATCTATAAATTATATAAAAGATAACCCATACTATAATTAAGAATACCCCTACTCCATAAAACAGGGATATATAGATTCCACCTTTGTTTTTCGTTTTCATTTTATTGTTTTTATTAGTTTGTATCATTGCTGTCCAACTCAAATAGGTCAAAAACCAAGAAACCCAGCGCTAGCGCTGGGTTTCTTTCAACTGCTCTTTAATTGGACAGCTGAATTGATATAGGTCAATTACCATATTTACCCTATCAACAAAAAGATGTCT
>JBGTAD010000085.1:0-4157 GCA_041750055.1 Candidatus Absconditabacterales bacterium
ATTAGACTCTCCATTTTGAAACCTCTCAAAATCACCCCTAATGGTCAATGCGTTACTCCAAGATCATTGAATAAGTTCTCACGCTCTATTAAAAACATTACGAGCCGTATACACCTTATATCCCGTGACATTTAAATACTGAAACACATAAGGGAAAAAGAACAAAAGAATGAGAGAGAGAATGATTCAGATAATCATATATCTAATACTATTTCGAGCTTGTTTGATTTTTTCACCATCTCACTGAGAAAAGATGAACTTAAAAACAGCTAACACAAATGAATACAATGAACCTAAAAAAATCACAATTACAACCAACGCAAGCACAGTAAGAACGATATTTTCAACACTTTGATACAGGGTAGTTTCAGGCATACGAATTACGATAAGCAACTAGAATAATAGTTAGTAACCTGTCACATATTGGATCAATTGTCACGCTCTATCCAAAACACTGCGTACACTATACATATCATACATAGTGACATTCAAATAGCTCAAGACAGAAGGGATAATCAGAAGAAAAAGCGTAAATAATACAAGACCTATTATCGTATATCTGGCTATACTTCACGCCTGTTTTACAACATCACTCTTACCACTAGAGAATATGAACGTGAATATCACTAATACAAACGAATACAATGCACCAACAAATATGATGATAACAAGCAAGGCCAATATGGTCAATATAATATTCCCGAGACTTTGATTCATAGTAGATTCAAACAGAAGAAGACTAGGAAGACAACCAAAACGAGAAAAAACGTATAGTATGTATTTTTTTACATTTTTTTATAGTATCCCTACAGTATGTATTTGATACTATTATGTATCATATAGAATATTCTTAGTCGTATTTGTTAGGATTCTTGGTAGTAGCAGACCTTTCTTGATACTTAAAAAACTTCTGATATACAGCATCTTGAGTTTGAGCATACAACAATTTTGCCACCCTCTCAGACATTTGAGAGCCGTTTTTGAGATATCACGCGATCTTATCAGTATTTGCATTGAAAAGATGCTTGACTGGATCGTACTGACCCACCACATCAATATATCAAGCCTTTACTGGCTTAGTGTGCTCTGTTACGACAATTCTAAACAAAGGCAGTTTAGTTCTTCATACTCTTGATAATCTAATAGTCAACATGGTGATAATATAATAATACAACCAAATAAAAAGCTGGTACAAATTACTTTAACTTATCTTGAGATTTGTGGAGAGTATGCTTTCTCAGCCTAGGGGAATACTTCATGATTTCCAGTTTTGGAGTTTGATTTTTGTTCAAAGATGTGACATAATTCACAGCGCCCGTCTCAGTACATACGAGTCTCACGATAATTCTTGCTCCTTTTTTTTTGGTTGCCATGGTAATACGATACGATTAAGAATATAAATACAACAAATATATGATGGAAAACACTAAGTACAGTGATGAGACACAGATTTGGCACTAGGCAGATTTGAACCGCCGACCTCGCCCTTATGAGAGGCGCGCTCTAACCAACTGAGCTACAGTGCCATATTACTTTTTGTTTTTTTGCTATTTGATTGAGCTTTTAGTGTTGAAACAAATCGGTGAGAGCGGGATTCGAACCCGCGGTACGTTTCCGTACGTCTCGTTAGCAGTGAGGTGATTTCAGCCACTCATCCATCTCACCATGATTTGGAGTTACGTTGGGATTGATTACTTTAGAATCAGTTGATCTAGTAACAAGATCACACGTTACAGCGTATTTTTTATACACTCACTAGTGCATTGTTTATGATCATTATTCATTTGTCATTGAAATGCAAGGATAAGTGACTACAAAAAACTATTCCCCATCAGATCTCTTTTATTTTCACTACATTAGATCACTATGTCAGATTTTGATTCATTTAATTCATCATTCGAATCAGGGTGAGGCGTACAACAAGGAGTAAACATTACACAAGAAGACATCAACACCGCTCAAGAATGAGTACAAAAATCTGCACAAATGGCAGCACAAAGACAGCACTCCAGAGCAGTAAACGGATGAATCGCTCAGTTCCTGAGTTTTTTATTCAAGTCAGTCTACGTGAATGACGCACTAACAAAGGCTCTATATGAATGTTTTTTTATCAAAAAAAGCGTACAGTCTGGGATCAAAGAACATAACAAAAGCATTAATAACGAATTGTTAGTAGGGTTATTCGTCCCATTTTATCCTCAAAAAACTAAAGAACTCTGACTTATCAAACTCTTTGATACAACATACGACTTTTATTCTCCACTATCACTAGAGAAATATCTGCATAGTGTCAAATGAATGATGCATCATTTTCATGGATATGAACAGATCAATCAAGTAGCATTTGTACAACTACTCGCCTACATACTCTATCACTATCAGCAAGCACGATGACCAGCATTACCTACCAACAAAGAAGCATTAGGAAACCTAATCCAACAGAGTATTTATAGATAGAGTCTTGAAACCAACCTACCACATAGATACAAAAGCCATAACGATTCTTTCTCAACCAAAACAATTCAAAACTCTTACCATTTTGTGAGTCTTTTGAGTGCATAACAAAGCATCAAAAGTGAGTAAAGCAGCGCATCGTATATATTCACTCCACGTTACTTTCGTTCAGATTTATTTTTTCTTTGTATCATATCGATGTTTACTCCTAGTATCATTATCGCTGTCGTAGTGGTGATTCTCATCATACGACTGATTAGTCTGTACAACAGTCTGGTCAAATTACGTAATAACGTAAGAAATTCTTTTGCTGATATCGATGTCCAGATGAAGATGAGATTTGATCTGATAGAAAACCTCGTCAACACGGTCAAAGGTTATACTTCTCACGAAAAAGAAACACTCACCACACTCACAGACGCCAGGACCAACTTCATGAATGCAGATTCTCCCAAAGGAAAAATAGAAGCTGATACTATGCTCTCAGGAGCGTTGAAGTCACTGTTTGCTGTCTCAGAAAACTATCCTGATCTCAAAGCAAATCAAAACTTCATCCAACTACAAAGCGAGCTGGCTAATATCGAACAAAGCATCGCTGCAGCTAGGAGATATTACAACTCTAGCATCAACGAATACAACACCATGACCGAGACTTTCCCTAGCAGCATCATCGCAGGAGCATTCGGATTTGGACCAGAACAATCATACAAGATCGAAAACGAAACAGAAAAAGCTGTTCCTAAGGTTAGTTTCTAGTTTAGAGAAATACTAATAAGTAATGGAAAATCCCTCGCGACAGCGCGAGGGATTTTTTGTCTAACAGCATTTATTTTAATACGATGAATTCATCAGGATATCAAGAAATCGTAGCAATAAGACGTCGAGAAGGTTTATCTTTGGTGCCCAGATTACAACGCGCATACGTATTACCTAATATATTCGATGGAATACGTGATATATCACTATATTTTGAAATAAGCTTCTTTGCTTTGGACATTGTCTCTTGTTGAAGATTATACAATTGCTGATCTCAACGAGACAATACAACCTTCTTCTTTGCATGTTTTCCTATCGTGTAAGACAATACAAGATGTTTTTGCGAAGATGATACTTGACGAGGAGAATTCGATTCACTCATATCCAATGCGCCATTACTTAGATTGTATTGGCAAATTTCTAATAAATCATTTCTTGTTTCAGGATCTCTGAGATTTACACGTTCTGTTTTTTTCAGACAAATCAGATTGGATGCATAAATATTATTTTCTAGTTTTGTTGTTTCTCACCAAAATCATGGCTGAGTACTTTGACTATGTCCTAGTACTTGTCCTGTATACTCATCGACCACCATAAATCCGCAGTACTCCACAAGGTCTTTAAATGCCTGCGTATTTTTGATTTGTTTGTGATCATTGATATTGATCAATGCATATCATCCATCGACCAGGATTCTGTTCAATTCATCAATCACGTCAAGTCTTTGGAGCTGATTATCCTTGAGACGAAACATGGTCTCTTCAAATGATAATGATAACTGCGCAATAGATATCGTTTCATCAGGCAAAGTCGTATTCGTTAATCTTCCAATTTTTGTCATTTTGTCTTCAGGGTTGAAATTATGAGAATTTATATCGATAGAAATGACATTACTACCTAGTTCTCCTTGATGATTTCACAAGGTATTTCTGAGAATAGTTGGTCCA
>JBGTAD010000086.1:0-4649 GCA_041750055.1 Candidatus Absconditabacterales bacterium
TGTTTCTTAATCTGCTATCTTACTATTACAGTTTCGCTGGTTTTGCTATGGTGATGGCACCATCTGCCGAAGTCACTGTGATAGGTCACGATGTGACTGATGTGATGGAGACGGGGGTGAGAGTTCATTGGTTTTCTAGACTTGTATTGATGTTGGATATGATTTGTAGCTTCTCGTCATCCGTGACTTGTATATCAAAAGGTACAATGTAGATAGTATTAGTATTAGCTGTGACGGTAAGCGTTCATGTAGCTTGACCTCTGGCTGTTGGCTGATCAGCGACGAGTGTGACATCCAATCTGTATACTTTGTTACCATTACCATATACTACTTCTACTATTCAGACTGGAGAATAATCTGGTGAGACATTTTTCTTTTCACAGGCTGTGAATGCCAAAACTCAGATTAATTCTACTCCAAAGACCAAACGCTTTACTCGGTTTGGGAATACTCCGCGAGTTGTATCAGGTTTTATACTGCTTCTTTGATCGTTTTCCATGAATATAGAAAGTAATGATAAAACTACATACTCTATAATCATTTATTGCGTATAAGTCAATAGTATGTTGCATTGGTTTTGTGCTGATTCGATGGGGTGAGGGGATGTCTGATCTATGAAGCTGTGGGGGTAGTCGACTCATGCTGCGAGGAGGACTGTCTATGCTTGACGATATCATATCCGATGACGATGCTCCGTAGGACGCCGAGTATGACGGGGATTCGCATCTGTGCATATCGACATACGACTGTCCAGAATACCATATTCATCAATGTCGTGTACAGATACAGCGGATTGGACTGTCGTGATCTGCTCAGTCGCAGACGGATAATGCCTCGACCGATGACACCAGAGAATATCCATCATCCAAAATTGGATCGCGGGACTTGGTAATACACGCCCGGATACACGAAGCTTCGCATGCCTAGATAGATCGCTCCTGGATCCAAGACAAAATCAAAGCTGACCAGTATCAGTGTGCTGAGTGTGAGATGGATGAGAGCGTGTCGGATGGTGGATGCTGATGAAGCTGTCTGAGACAATGATGACGATGACGATGATGTCGATATTGATCATGATGTAGGAGATGGTTTCGAGTATGGTTTCGAGTATGATTGAGAGGACGATGATTTGGATGATGGACTGAGGATATGCGTTCGCTGTGTGGCGAGATAGTATGAGCTGATCACCAAGGGTGTCCATCCAAAAAACACTGTCCGAGGCGTGATTCATCATAGTTTGTATCCCAAGATATCTCCATACTCAAACGCTCCGTACGGATATCCAGTAGTGATGCCGATGCTCTCGATACATAGAGCATACAGCCCTAGCGTGACGACGACTCACCATCAGCGATATCACTGGTCCTGGATCAGCGGTATGAGTGTCAGACTGGATAGTCCGATCATGAGTATCGATGAAATCCACGCGTGTTCTGGTCTGATGCCTTGTCGAGCAGTTCGTCGCCCAGATGCTATCATGATGAGTAGGCCGATGATGAGTGTATGAGGAGATGAGAGTATGGAGCGGATGGAGTAGGTTGATTTTTGGGAGACTGTCGAGTGTGTCTTGTGGGTATGATTCATAGAGCTTTGTGGATATCATGAGAGATAAAATACTGATATGGATGGGTATGATGTATTTTTTTGAGTTGGTTGTTTCAAGTTGTAGTTTCAAGTCGGTGGTGTCATGTTGGTGGTTTCAGATCATGCTGGGAGAGACTTGCATTCGTAGTGATGATTGGATACTGTAGGTTCAGATTTTTATTTGTTTTGTATAGATAGTGTATCGATGGCATCGTTGTATTTGTTCACAGGGGAGTATGGCTATGGGCTGAGAGCGGAGGTCAAGAGACGGAGAGAGAAATTCGTGACGATGTATGGAACCCATAATTATACTGTCATCCGTGCGGATGATTTTGATGTAGGACGTGCGATCGAGGCGATCGTAGGCTGAGGGCTGTTTGTGGAGAAGAAACTCGTAGTCATCTATGGAATCCCCAGCGATACAGATTCTATGAATAAAATCTCGGCATCCAAATTGGAGCAATTTGATCAACAATTTCAGCATATTATACCGCTGATACCTGAGTCTACGATGGTCGTATTCGTCTCTCACAAACCTGACAAAAGGATGAAAGCGTATAAAACATATACCGCGCTGTGTCAGGTCAAAGAATTCACGACGCCTAGAAATCACGATAAACACATCGTCCAAGAGATCTTGGGTGATAGGATCGATGCTGCGATGACCGAGTATCTACTAGCGATGATAGGCTCTGATAGTGATAGGATAGCTAGTGAGTGTGGCAAATTGGTGGATCGGTGTAGTCTCCATCCGGATGATCAGATCACAGGAGCATTGATCGATCAAATCTGTGTAGGATGGCAACATGCTGACAACTTCAAACTGTTTCATTATCGACTGGATCGTCCTGAGAAAGCGATCAAACTTATCGATATTGCTCATAGTGATGGTGTGTTTTGGACGCTGTTTGCAGGGTCTGTGTATAGTACTCTCAAGACGCTGATCCAAATCGTGGACTGTCTAGAGCGTGGGATTAATAAGGCATCAGATATCAGTCGTGAAATATGAGGTAGCCCATTCGTGGTAAACATTCGATCAGGCAAATTTGATCAATTAAAAAATCGTAAAGCTGACCTGGAGAAGATGTTCATGAGTATGGTGGAGCTAGATATGGGTATCAAGACCTGAAAAATCAAAGAATCGATATTTTGGCTAGAGATCAAGCATATGCTCATGAACTAGAAAAATCTCGTAGTGTTTTGCTGTGTTTCGATAAGTAGTCTTGATATGATCTTGGTCGGTCTGAGCTAAGGTGTAAGAAAAGCTGTAACACTAGTTTTTTTTGGGCTCATAGGTATTCAGGTCGTTTTGTCGTATATTGTCGATCTTCATGAGTCTTAAAAAAAATCTTATAAAAATCTCATAAATCATATTGAATTATTATGTCAATATATCTATACAAATAAACAAGTTTTATTTGTTTTTTGTGATGCGTATATATGTTTGATAATGTTGCTAAAAAACTCCTCATGCTCTCGATCCTAACTGGTGATACCGTACTATGTATCGTGTATGGCAGTGGATGGTCTCTATACGACAGTGGGTCGTGACTCATATTGTGAGTCGATGAGTCAAATGGTCGGTCAGATTTTTTTTGTTTTTTGTGATCTTGGGGATGTTGGGAGCTGGTCTACAGCGTAGTCAAGACGAACAGAATGGATTGAGATTTGATACCGAAGATACTTCTCAATATGTAGGAGTCTACTCAACGTATGCAGGATATCCTTCACAGATTTTGCAATTACGTGGAGAATCAGCAACAGGTATCATCGCAGTGATTGATATCAATGGCGTCATCTTGGGACAAAAACTCTCTAATGAATCATTGTTTGATACGGTCAATAGTGAATGAGCGACGTTTGGATACGAAATCAAAGAACAATTACTCAATCTAGCTCAAGATGATGATATCAAAGCATTTGTCGTCCGTATTGATAGTCCATGAGGTACGATCTTCTGATCCAAAGCTATTTCTGATGCTATTGATTATATCCAAAAAGTAGTCAAAAAACCTGTCTATGCTTATATTTCTGGATTGGGTGCTTCTGGAGGATACTGGGTCGCCGCTGGTGCACGCAAGATCTATGCTGATGCAGGGACGAGTATCGGTAGTATCTGAGTGATCGCAGGACCGTTCAAACACTATGAGTCTGTCATGTCTGAGTCAGATCCGTTCTGATGATCAGTGACTTCTTATCCTCGTAATAATAGCTTTGACTGATCCGTCAACAATCCTGGTATCAAGACTTCGTATATCTCAGCGGGCAAGGGAAAAGATTTTGGGAATCCGTATAGAGCGATGACAGATGAAGAACAGTCAGTCACTCAAAATGGTGTCAATAATCTGTATGATCTGTTTGTATCTCATGTCGCATCAGGACGTAATCTGTCTGGAACAGTCATCAGAGAACAAGTCGGAGCATATGTATACGATAATTTCTCTGCACAGAAAAAATGACTCATTGATCAGACTCTTGCATTCGATGATATGCTAGACCTGATAGCGTGAGACACATGAGTGAACCTGTCTGGCAACTATGCAGCATATCTTTTCAAACCTAGTCAGTCGAGTTTTGAGAGTCGATTCGGGGCGTATATGATCGATCAGACTTCACAAACGGTCGCAAGAGGACTATGTGGATCGAGTAGTATTGCATTAGTGTTTCACGGAGATCTGGCTATGGTTTGTAGATAGAGAAGTTGGTACAAGGTGTGTATACAAATGAAACTGTTTTTAATAAGTAATCTTATTGTTTCTATGAAAAATCTTTTTTGGTTTCATTGAATAAATACTTCTGAAAAAGCTGTTAAATCAGCTAAAGTGGCATTTTATATAGCTCTAGTTGCTTGAATATTAACTATTCTTTATGGGCTTTTGGTTTCTTTCAAAAATACATGAGTATTTGATGTTGATGTTATAGCTACTCATTGCTGTCCAACTCAAATAGGTCAAAAACCAAGAAACCCAGCGCTAGCGCTGGGTTTCTTTCAACTGCTCTTTAATTGGACAGCTGAATTGATATAGGTCAATTACCATATTTACCCTATCAACAAAAAGATGTCT
>JBGTAD010000087.1:0-11782 GCA_041750055.1 Candidatus Absconditabacterales bacterium
AGTAGGTTTTTTATAAAATTCGTCTTACGTTTAGAGTACTGATAACATGTATTCGCCTTCAGCGGGATTTACTTTTTTCTCCCAGGAAAAAAAAGTAAACAAAAAACCCTCATCGGCCAAGAAATTACGTTTTTCCTTAGAACTATGTTTACATAGTTTTATGCTCACTTCGTCCCCCTTCGGGGACCCACTCGTTCGCTGAGTAAGATTTGTGTAAAAGCTTTGTTGCTTCATCTCATTTTTGTTGGCCGATATTGCTTGTTGTAGAGTTTCTGAGGAGTATTACTTTTCTTTAAGAAGACTTTTTCTGTCATGACCATCGTTGCTGTAGATCTTGAGATTTACTGCTTTCTGGTTTGACTGTTCAGGAGATGATCGTGGGGTTGATCTGTCCATGTCTGTCTATCATCGGAGAGGATTTATTGTTGCTATAGCTTGTTTGGTCGAAGCGGAGTGACTCGATGATGATTCTTTTGTCTTCATGGATCCGGTATAGTTTGGGCCAGAGTGCGAAGGCGCGATATGTATTCCTGATGAGTTCAATACTATCCACGAATGGATCGATCAGTCCGTCTTCTTTGACAAATTTGCGACACATACTCGCGAGTGACTCTTCCTGAGATTTATCTACGAGACGTCCGTGTGCATAGTCGACCAAACTCGTTATGAGATGACGGGGTCAGCTTTGTTTGATTTTGTCTATCAAATCCAGGACTGTCCAATCCCAAGCGACAGGAAATCTGACGATCTTGACGATCGGTCACTCATCACAGCCAGCAGTCATACGCATGATGGTGATACCTGTCTCGTGCAGGTCGTCCAAGAAGATGGATTGCAGGGGCGAAGCTCAGCGATATGCGGGTAGGATGGATCCATGGACATTGATAGGAGCAATTCTCGGTAGATCCAGAAGTGACTGAGGGAGGATCTTGCCATATGCTATCACGACAAAATAGTCTGCATCAAGATCTTTGAGGTGCTTCATGAACGCTGCTCCTTCATCGGATTTATCAGGACGAATACGTGCTGGAGTATAGATGGGAATATCAGTGTCGTGTTGTGTATTCCAATCTTGCGTGGTCTGTTTGATGATGTTCGCTTGCATCTTCATCCCGCGTCCAGATGGCTGATCGGGCATCGTGACGACTCCTGCCAGATCAAAAGAAGCATTCTGCGCTAGAGCCTGTAGAAAAGGTACCCCAATCGGAGCAGAGCTAAAAAATACCACACGATAGCTCACGGGATCATAGACAGTATGACGTTTGGGTGTACAGCGACTTATTCTCTCCAATCCCATCATCCATCATTTGATGAGTCCGTATCTTTTGAGTGCTTGGATGGTATATTCGCTACAGTGCGGCTCATGCGTACAGACTCTACCTCTGAGTCGAGGTGAGAGCACTCCTTTGTCTGGGGAGAGAGTGATTTGATATACACGAATCAATCAGATAGAGACACCTATCATGATTTGTGCAAACAAAGTCGTTATTCATCAGTGATACGCTTGATTGGACATGGTTGAAATAATAATGACTATAGATCTAAATACCATGATAATATATGGGTTTTGATCATGGTTATCAATGAGTTATTATACTCACATTACCTATAAATCTAACCGTATTGTTTTCATTTTTTATGAGGATATACACTATATGTATTGCATTAGGCTTTTGACGAATTCAACTCAATATACAAATACTGAGATAATACAAACAAAAAATCTGACCATCACATGATACGGTCAGATTTTGTTTTTTTTCAGTGTTTTGAAATGTGAATAGGCTTTGATGAATAGAATTTGACTAATAGGATTTGACTAATAAATTGAGGCTTTATAATATCGTATCGATGACGATTAAAATCGACCTAATAATAATCCGACTGATTCATATGCCGATGATAGCATACGTAGCATATTTGAGTGATGTTTGTCATTTTTCGAATTTGCTCTCATCTCCAGCGGCTGTCACCATCTGAAATCCTGCATATAGCAGATAGACAAAAGCAATGAATGACAAGAACCCTAACGCATAGTTGATAATGTTTTGAATCAGCTGAATAGTCTGACTTTGTGCATCTTGTGCACTAAAAATCTGTCCAATATTGATGACTCATAATACGCTCTCATTAGCGTTTTCTCAGCCATTTTTTCACTGTATTGCTGCATATGTTCCATCTCTGAGAGGGTCTCCGATATCATCAGTCTTGATAATACGCTGGGGGTCTCTAGTATAGATCTTGGATGGAGGAGAAAATGATCACTGCCCCTGTACCTGTATGGGTATACTCATCATTCCTGAGCATACAGCTAGTATAGCTATGATCATTGAGACAAATTGGCGCTGAGAAAAAGATATCGTCATAATAAATCATAAGAACAAAAAAAGTTATAATAGATCATATCTATAATCACTAAAAAAGTCAAAAAATCTGACAGATTGTTGTGAGTTTTTTGCATTTATTATGACTTTGAGTATTATCATACTATAAGATATGTGGACTAAATATGTAGTCTATACAGTATCATTACCTCCGATTTTGTTTGTTTTTGTGTATCTATGCCTCAGAATACTTCTCAGCTAGACGGTGAAGCGCAGCGTATTATCGCTACATATACGATTTTGTACAAACTGATTTTTAAGTTTGGGGGTATTGTGATTGCTCTAGTTGCAGCTATTATCATTTTTGTAGTTAGTATAATGTCGTCATCTACTACGGATATCTCTAGTCCTGATGCTCGTGAGGACCTGCTATTGAGGCAAGCACAAAGACGTTTATCAGTATCCACGTGATGATCATCTATTCGTATCGAATCATTATTATGATTATATTCTTCTACAGGATGACGTGTTGTATCAATAGGTAATCTCGGATTGATAGGAAGTTTTGTTCTCCCTAATGTCACGACTATAGATGTCAACACGGATTTTTCTACGATGCGTGCTGATATAGCTTGACCTGAAGACATTGAGATCATGAAGCGTCGATATGACACGATTGTATTTATTTTTCCTCCTTTGGGTATGGAGATACCGTCTCCTATTCAGCCATTATTGGTATCATCTGCGGGTATCATCGATCAGTTTTCTCTTTCTTGTATACAGTGATTTAAGTTCTTTAATGGTATTTGTTCATATTATGTATGACAATTTTTTGATCGTTTTCGAGTATATCGTCTTTCTCAGCATATCCAGGATCTATCGGAGATACAGCAGTCTTTTGATGTATGACAGCGCAAGCGTTTTTGTGAATGATTATTGTCATATATCGCCGTCACCAATGATATCGCTATCAATATAGAATCCCTCACAAGCAAATGCGATCCTTTAATTCAGCAAAAAATAGCTCGTGCATCATCACTCATTACTCTCCAGAAACAATTACTCAATACACAAGGATCTGCTCTGATCAATGATGAAGTGTTTTCAGATCCTTTGATCAATGGATTCAAACTCGTGAGTGCTCAGCAGTTATTATATCAAGATTTCGCAGTCTGAAGACCAGATTTTAGTCGTATTGATGGATATTTAGATCTGGTTCAGAGACTGACCAAAAACCCTGCGGCATTGACGTGAATTACTTTTGATATGATTTATTATTTCAATACTGCATATTTAGCAGCACAGCTCATCAATCCAGCTTTTTCAAATACTCCTGATCGGACAGTCAAAAGCACCAAATCTACTAATAAATTAGCAGAAATTAATAAGTGAAGCGCTTTAGGCTGATTTCCAGCGTTAACAACATTGCTTTCTAGTCAGTCATTGCCAAATTGGTTATGAGAGTTGCAGTGATGACTCAATTCCACAACTTGATCGATTTTTTCTTGATCAATTTTTTCTTGATCAACATCTACTCAGGAGGATCTGTTGCGCTCTTATTTTCGTGTTCCACGATTCAATATCCAACAACAGACTTTTTCTTGAAGTCGTGCAACAATTGCTGGTATTGGAAAAGTTTCAATCCAAGGCGATAGAAGTATACAATTTCCTGTTAGTTTCCTCGTCTCTACTACAGGTCAAAATGTTAATATCGACTCTGTTGAATTTTCTGGATATACTAACCTGACCAATACCATCAATAATCTCATCAAACAAAGGTCTGTTTCACTCTCGCAGATATATGATACAGTAGTGTCTAATGCAGAATTGTTTGCGTCTAATCAGACGAATCAATTACTGATGTGTGATGTCGTAAGAGATTGATTTCCTGATTCCATAAGTTCTTGTTCTGCTACAGGCATGGTGTTTTCTCAGCAAATCGAAGATAGGAACGTATCGTATTCGTTCCAAATGTCCTGATATGAGATTCGTTCTGTTTTGGTTTCTCTTACAGGTATTCAACAGCTTGTTAATCAACAGACTATTCCTACTACTACTAATTTGACGCTGGTTAATACTATCAAATCTTTATTGAATCTTAGAGTCGTGGTCTCTGATGCCGGACCTACAGCTACTACTCCGATTGCTTTGATAACTACGACATTCCAGACCTATCTGTGAGTCAAACCTACTTCCATAGATGAAACCGCTAAATCAGGAAAATATGCTATTGATACCACGATCAAGGGGCTCGTATTGAGAGTACAGTATGATTATCCAACGTCTACAATAGAGCGTATTTTGATAGTGGTTTGATCGAATCGTATCGCTGTCAGAAACGCATCTTTTGTCCTCCAAGAATCACAAAAATCTGACCTGAATAGATTCATACAAAACCCCGTAGAGTATTTGCGTATTATTTCTCCAGATTCTATTGCTGAATATGACAAACTTACGCAATAATGCAGATAGAAGAAAAAGGTATCAGATTTCTGGTTTTTTGAGTATTTTCTTGGTTGCAATTTACTGTGAAGAGAAAGGAATCATGGTTCCTTTTCCTTTTGTATCAATATAATCAGCAAAGTGATTATTAATAAATAATAATTGTGTTCCGATAAATCCTACTCTTGCTGAATTCATAATGCTTCGAGACGGATCGTAATAAGAAATTGATGATTCTAGTGTATTGGACACTTCGGATTTGGGAGTATTGCGATAGTCTTTGCTGTAGCTTTCTTTGATCATTCCAGCATTACTGATCTCAAAAGATTTGATGCCTGCGAATCCTGCTACTGATGAATACTGTGGAGTACATATCTTGCCTCATGATGCTGTCGCATCAATGGCACAGTATTCTCCGATGACTTGCTCTTGTTGTAATACCATCGGTAATGAGAGCGTATTGTTGGCATCGATCACGAACATCCTGGGATTATACAGACTCTCTGAGTAGCTGCCTGCTTGACCTAGCGTCACTGAGTCTAGACCTTGTACGCGTATCATAGATGGATCAAAAGATTTAACACATTCCTCATATTCTTCTTTGAGATCCTTGATTCGACCACAGGTATCATCAACACTTGCCTTCGTATCGAAATCTATTTTGAATGTAGCGATTTGAATCCCTCCGTTTCTCGATCATCCCCACTGACTCGGTTGGACATCGTAGCCCAGTCCTACCAGGAGCTGACTTGATGCAGAGCTACCAGCCAAAGGATGTAGATATGTGCTATATCCAGGTATTTTGAGTTTTCCTTTGATGCTTGGTTTGGATACATCGCTCATATCAATGACAAAGAGTGGATCAATTTGTCTAAAAGTGACAAGATACAAATACTTTCCGATATATCTACTTGCTTTAAATTGCTCTCCAGGTTCGATATTAGTCAATGATCCTGCAATAGAGAGATCTTTATTGAGAATATATAGGTGAGTTGTAGATTCTGATGATCGCTGAGATGTTAAGATTCTAAAATATCCTTGATCGTCTTCATCCATGCTGTATTGCGTCAGCAGTGATCCTGGGATGATGTTAGATGAGACGTAATTGATGCGAGATCAGGGCATGCTAGATCCTAGAGAAAACTTATTTATCAGGGTTTGTTCTTGGTTTTCAAAGTATGGTGCAGTACATCTGGCTCCCATAGGACATGATCGTCTGCCGGCAGGAGTTCGATAAGGAGTGACGAGATACAGATGATCAGTGGATACGTGTATTTGTCATGCTTGTCCGATGACGATATGTGTCGAGACATCAGTAGTCTTGCTATTCAGATCGATGCGATGGAGTGCTGTAAATGATGGACTCTGGCTGTATTGTTGCTCACTACCCGTACTAGGAAAATGATAAGAAATCTCATTACAAGAAGGTTTGCTAGTAGCAATATTGTATCTTTGAGAAATACTTCTTGCACGACTATCTTTCTCTCAGATAGCGATAGTCGTAGGCATAAATTCTTTGATACTCAAATCTAATGGCTTGTCTGTACTTCTTTCCCAGAGTGGATATCGATTCATGTCGATCCTATTGACGAGATACAATGTCCCGTTGATGAGTCTTGCTTCCATCATATATCCTTGGGTGTCTACGAGTTTAATCAATCTAGGACTAGCTAACGTGCTCATGTCATACACGATCAAGGTTGTTCTACTACTATTGTCCAAAATGTTTTTGCCAGAGGGTTGCTCCAGATACCTGTTTGCTAGGATGACCAATTGTTCTTGGTGGATGAATAATTGGATGTTTCCAAATGATTTGGGGAGTTTGATTTTTTTGATCAATTGTGGCTCATTTCCTTGAGATACTCCTGCATGATTGATGATCATAATAGCTTGTTGTTCTTGACTATAGTAGGCCAGGTAGCCTTCCTTGATTTTGAGGATTTCAGGTTCATCTACTCAGATTTTTTGTATGTTTGTTTTTGATACATCGATAACATTACTCGATTCTGCAGTTTCTTTGGATGTATTAGGTGTCGGAGTGCTTGAAACAGGGAAATCTAATCTTTTTATCATGGCATCTGATTCTATTCCATAGTATCAATATGAGTTGCGGTGTTTGTTGACATAGGATTCGAGAGTTGTCTCTAGAGCATCGCATGATGTTGTTTGAGAAAGCTTGAGATCTTGCTGCGAAAGTATGCGAACTGGCTCTTTGAGTTGGTCGATGATTTGGGTGTCGTCAATTGTCGAGTTTTGCGCATGGAGATGGGAGATGCACATAGCCGTGATCACGGCGAAAACAGAAAGTTGCTTGGATAGATGCATGATGAGAAAAAATAAACAAATAAAAACAAAAATCTGAATACTATGTTGCTATATATTAGTATAACGTGATGATGTTTTGTTTGTGACAAACGAGTGTGTTATTCTTAGCATATGAATAAATGATTCTTATAGTATCTCAATGGATTTTAAAACAAATATAAGAATTCTGTGTTCGTAAATTGCTTGCCATTAGTAATGGCAAATACAAACGAATTGAGGTTATAGAAATTGAGGTTATAGAAAATTGTTTCACAATGATATGGGTGTTTTCTTTAGTTTCTTACTATGATCTGTTGAGGGCTGTTTTTTGTGTTATCCATATTTTTGCCTATAATAGATTATCTCTTGTTATCACGAAGAATCTTGTTTATCATCATAGGACTTGTATATGTTTTAGATCTATATTGTATTTTGTTCTTATGTCTCATGCACTTCATTCTTCTTCAAGCAGTTCTTCCGGAGTTGTTTCTCTATTATATCATATCACCCAGTACGAGAAATTCACTCTGTTTGGACACGAATATATCGATGGTGATTGTCTTTGAGGGATGCTATGATTAGGAAGCATTCTGGAAGCAATGGGCAAAGAGGTGAGTTACTATACGCCTATCGAACCATCCGCTTTGTTTTGATTTCTTCCTGATATTTCCAAGATCAAGACGCAGTTTGAATATCCTCAGGATCCTGGGTGTACCGTTTTTATAGATTTCACGCCATATGATCGTATTGGGTCATTTACAAAGGGTCACGAAGACTATTTTGATCAAGCACACACCTTAATCATTGACCACCATCCAGATGCTCGCGTGCGAGGTAGTGTTGAAATCAAAGATGTTGCAGCCAGTAGCGTCTGTGAATGGTTGTATGATCTGATTTCCCAAGATCCTGTGTTGTTTGCTCATCTTGACGAGCGTGTAGCAACATATCTCTTGATGTGAGTAATGACTGATACGGGAAACTTTACATTCGAAAAAGACTCTCCTAGAACGTTTGATGCTGCTTTATGACTGCTTCGTGCTTGAGCGCGCAAGATTCGATTAGTCAATCATTTGTACCGCTCAATGAAAAAAGAATCGTTAGATTTTGCTTCTTTGGTTCGATCGCGTATTCGTATCAAGGGATTGGTTCTTTCTATGCGATATACTGATCAAGAACTTGAGCAACATGGTTTAGAAAAAACAGATTTAGATAGGATTTTGTGATTAAGCTCGTCTATTGCTGGCAATTGGGTGGTTCTGGTTGCAAGGTCTGTACCAGGAGATGTTGTCAAGTGATCATTGAGATCTAAATCGGGTTTGGAGAGTGAATATAATGTGTCTACTATCTGTCATGATCTTTTTGGGTGATGAGGACATCGTAATGCTTCGTGATTTACTCTTGCTTCTGAGGGAGAACTTTCTGATCAAGTGTCTCATCTTGTCGATATGATCAATCAATATCTAGATAAAAACAAGACATAAAAACAAGATAAAAGCTGATTGAATAGGCTTTTATGTGTCTATGGCAAGATTGTGTTGAAATTCACTTGATTTTTGTGTCAATCTGTATATATACTTCGGTATTCTTTGATCCGAAGATCGTAGGCAATCAGTCTTAATGTACAATGCTTCCCTTTCTTGTTTTGTTGTCGATGTTTGTATTCATTCGTCCTCAGTATACAAATAAAGAGTCAGATATTGTGTTATAGATCGTTTTAGTAAGACCTATGGGAGGTGAATATCGGTTATAATCTGAGGTATGTGTGTTCTAAGCAGTAGTATGTTGTTTGGATTCATCTTTCATATCGTTGTATTGTGGCTATGGTACTCCTCAGGAGTTTTTTTATTATTTGAGATAAGTATTCATGGCTCTTACCAAAAAACAGAAGCAAGAGTTAGTAAAAAAGTATGCTACCATGCTTTCTCAATCAGAGACTACGGTCGCTGTGCAACAAGATAAGATTCCTGTTCCTGTTTTCAGTAGAATAAGGAGTGATATTCGTGCTGCATGAGGTCAGTTGATGGTTGTGAAGAAAAAAGTGCTTTTGAGAGCTGCACAAGACGCATGAATGGAGACGATCGGATTAGATTTGTTGCCTTGAAGTGTTTCTATAGTAGTTTCATGAGAGGATTGACTTGCTCCTATGAAGGTGCTAGCACTGTTTATCAAAAAAACAAAAAAAGAGTTGTGAGAGTATCGTGTTGAATTTTTAGGTGGTCGACAGTCTGGTAAATGGCAGCAGAAAGAATATGTGACAGAATTAGCTAACTTGCCATCAAAACCTGAACTTGTATCCAAGTTGTTGTTCTTGTTACAGTATCCTATCAAGAGTGTTGCTTATACCTTGAGTCAGATAGCAGAAAAAAAGTAGTATATTGTTTAAGTAATAATATTGTTTAATAACGTAGTGCTTTTTATTTTATATGTGTAGTTTATATAACCATGACAGAATTATCGCCTAATGTACAAAAAGTATTTGATCTTATTAAAGAATTAAATGCCGTAGACCTCAATGCTTTGGTAAAGGGTCTTGAAGAAGAATTTGGTGTAACTGCTGCTGCGTCTGTAGTCTCTGTGGCATGATGAGCTACTGGAGATGAGTGATGAGCTGCTGCTAATACTGATGTTAATATCGAGCTGACTGATGTTGGTCCTCAAAAAATTGGTGTTATAAAGGTTGTTAAAGAATTGTTCAGTTTGTGACTCAAAGAAGCTAAGGATCTTGTCGAGAAGGCTCCTACTATTATTAAAGAAAATGTGAAATCTGAAGAAGCTGATGTTATTAAAGAAAAACTAGAAGCTGAATGAGCTAAGGTTTCCTTTAAGTAGTTTTTATTTTTACTGTCCTAAGTACTTTGTATGACTGATCAAGCTCTAGTACAATCAGGTTGTCACTTCTGAACCTTAAAAAAAGACTCTCATCCTAAGTCGCAAAATTATCGATTATGAGTGATTAATTGAACTGTGATTATTGATCCAGATAAGATGGAAGAGCGTATTGAGGTTTTGAAGAATAAGATACAATCATTAAAACAATCCAAGAAGAGTATTCTTATTGTGTGAACAAAGTCATTGTATGCTGATCGTGTGGCTCAGCTTGCACAAAAGCATGATTGTCATTATCTCAACTACAAGGTGTTGTGAGGTTTTCTTACGAACTTTGATACGTTGATTTGAAGAATATCGTATATGAATAAGATGTCGAAATTTATAGCGAGCGATGAGTTTTCTAAACTTACAAAAAAAGAACAGGTTTCTACTAAAAGATCTTTCCTGAAAATAGAGAGGATTTATAAATGAGTATCAAATCTTACTCAAAAGCCTGATTATGTTATAGTGTTAGATGGTAAGATGATGGATGGATTTGTTCGTGAAGTTCGTAAAAGCAAGATTGATAATCTTATTATAGCTAATACAGATTTTGAGTATCGATGGGGTGAAGATAATCTTTTGATGGCAAATACAAATAGTTATTCGAGTGTTGACCTAGTTCTTAGTAAGCTCTTATCATAATTATTTCTTAAGACGTACGATATGCCTCAAGAACAATTGTATCTAGATCAAAAAACATCGTATATACCCAGTGCTTGAGAGAAAAAGAGAGTTCTGTTGTTGTATATATTGTTAGGTATTATGTTTATTGTTACCAAGAAATCGGTTACATCGTATGAATTGTATCATATTTATCAATCAATCGGTTGGTGGATTGTGTTTATAGTCTCTTTGTTGGCTTCAGTTATATTGTTGTTTCTTCCTTATTTGTATATTTTAGCCTCTATACCGATTATTATATTGGTGTCGGTCTGGGTATACTTTGTAAGACAAGCACGAGTATGATATTTTGAAACAGTGATTCAAACTCGTGCATTATGAGTGTTTGCTGGTCTTGGTCAATGGTTGCTTATGATCTTCGACGTACAGTTTGAAGTTGCTGGTAGTCTTGAGGTTGTTGTTCCTGGCGTTAGTGTTTCATGAGAAGTCGCACCTGTTCAGCAATCTCCTGCTAGTCAGACTACAACATTAGACACTCTTGGACAAGAAAGTAAGTAATTTTGGCGCTATGTTGTTTGTTACATCTTGGCATAAGCAAAACTTTATCAATAAATAATATATTACTATGACTGTTGATATACATTTGGTTAAATCTCTCAGAGATATAACTGCTGCTCCTTTGTGAGATTGTAAAGAAGCTCTAGTATCGTGTAATGGAGATATTGAATTAGCCAAAGAGCGACTCAGAAAAAAAGGTATGAATCAGGCAGCAAAAAAATCTGACAGAGAAACACATGAATGAGTAACTAAGTTTGTGCAGCGTGATGGCAAGATTGTATGAATAAAAATTATGTGTGAGACGGATTTTGTAGCAAAAAATGATATTTTTGTAGGTATGGTTCAAGAAGTTGTTGATTCGCTTTTTGCATACAATAATGATGTGGATTCGTTATCTCAGTGTGATCCTGCCTTTGTTGAGTCATTACAATTATTATTAGCGCAAGCTATAGCTAAGCTGTGAGAAAACATGAGGCTAGACAATGTGTGTATCGTATCATGATGATGAGTCGTGTATAATCATCCATGAGATAAAATAGCTGCAGCAGTGTTTTATGAATGAGCTGATCATGGTGTAGAACTCATAGCAAAAGATATCGCTCTACAAGTAGCTGCAATGAATCCTCACTATGTTTCGTTAGATTCTGTTCCTAAGGATGAGA